>NZ_JALKVM010000213.1:0-14010 GCF_057440575.1 Johannesbaptistia floridana | reverse complement strand
TTTAAGAGTTATTCGGTGCGTTACGCGCTTCATGCGCACTTCGCACCCTACGGGGAATTGGCGATCGCCCTTTTTGAAATTCTTTTATGCTTAATCATGATTCGGCGCGTAACGCACCCTACGGGGAATTGGCGATCGCCTTTTTTGAGGTTCTTTTATGATTCAAGTAATTGTTCGGTGCGTTATTCAGGGGATTTTGCTATCTAAAAGAACCTTGTAGGGTGCGAAGCGCGGAGCGCGTAACGCACCATAATCTTTTGATTATTAACTATTCACTGGTTTCTCCTCCACAAAATTTAAGATTAGCGGGAACTAAATAGTTACCTATTTGCCAGGCTTCGCCGTAAAATTGTAGGTTTTTCAACAGAGAAACTGGAGGGATAGAGATAACATCAAAGGCAATTAGTTGCAAACTAGAGGGAATATCTGCGGCATTGAGATAAGTATTGCCAGAATAATTTCCCACAGGTTGAGGGATGATTTCTAATTCCTCAATAATATCTACTCGAACTTTACTCATAAACTTACCAACTCGAATATATTCAGGAAGTTGATATTCTCCAAACACTAAAGTTTGAAAACGATTATTGCGTTCGATTACTCGTAGTCTTCCTGTTTGAGGAAAGTTACTCGGTCTAAAGGTATTGGGTTTTTTCCCCCCGCGAAGGATAAATAAGTCCTCCCGCGCTGTTGCTACCCGATTATTAGTCATGGCATACCAATAGGCGTCAGAAAGTCCGTTAAATCGCTCAAATCGGAAGGATATTTGTTGATTTACTGGCCAAGCTGGTAGAACATAACAATCTCCATTAATCGGTGTTAAATGTTCTAAATAGCGAGGTTTACAGGTATCTTCTCCCCTTAAACGATAGGGAGAACTTACCCAAGATAAGGCGTAGGCAAGGGCATAGTTACTAATTGTTCCTTCTGTATAATAGGTGTCGGAGAGTTCCCGGGAGGCAAAAAATATGGGTTCAGCGCACCATAATTCAATTAATTTGGCTGTGGTGAAGGTTGGCGATCGCTTTTTTGCAGGTAATTCTAGTTGATTCATTTACTTACTCTTGGTTTTTTTGCTGGATTGATTTTCAGATCTTTCCCGATAGCTTTGATAAGATTCATCTAAGCGTTTTAAGAAGGTTTCCTGTTGTTCTATTGACCAATTTCGATCAATATCATTAATTAATTGTTTTACTTCATTGTCAGAGAGTTGAATAGATATTCCCCGTCTATTGTTCCAAAAGAAGATCATGTTTTTAGTGGCGTCAATTAAATCATCAGTTTTCAATGGATGTTCTAGTTCAATATTTTCAGACTTTAACTTGTCATAAACTCCCTGAACTAATTCTAAAGAACTAGGAAGTTCAGCCATACCGCCAAAGACTCCTAAGATTTGATTATCCATTCTTCCCACCCGGCTAGAAACAGCGCCATAACGAGTGGTAAGTAAAATATTGCCCATAGCGTAGCGCAATTCGTCGGCAGTAACGTCTTTGAGGGTGATAATATCGAGAAAATGGGCACCAGGTTTAATGTATTCACTGGTGTTAAGGGCGGTGGATGCTTCTCCCTTTTCATCTCGCATGGTACCATTTTCGTAAATAGCATTAATCGTGCGATCGCCAATTAATTCTGTAGCTGGTAAAACACTAAAGGCATCTTCTGTCCAAACTCGGCTTTTTTGCGCTCCCTCTCCTCCAGCGGCAAAACCATAGAGAAAACAATCAATACAATTTTCACAAGGTGCATTAGTATTGAGAGAACAAAGTTTATCAGTTTTAGGTGCAGTATATAACAATTCATTGGCCCGTAAAAATTCTCTTCCTCGGCGTCTTTCTGGCGCTACTTGTTTCCTTTTAGTCATCACCAAACGAGGAATAATATTAGTATCTTTTACTCCCGCCTGGACTGATTCACTACACATAGGTTCTCCACTTCCTTCGGTGCGGAAAATTGTCTCTGATTGGGTGGTTCTTAATACTACTAAACCAATAGTACGACCTTTGGGAAAGTTTTCGTATTCACTAGCGAGATAGGGTGTTAATTTTTCCATGGACATAGATTTAATTCTCCTGTTTATTTTCAGATTCTGTTTTTAGTTGTTGACGCGCTTCTTGTAAAAAGAATAAGTAGGCGGCTTCTAGAGTTTTACCGTCTGAGAGTAAACGTTCAGGACGATTGTTGTAAACTTCCGTGAATAATTGCCGCAAAACTTCGTAAAATTCTTTAATTTGCTCAAATTTAGTTTGACCTACTCCATGTTCACGAATACGATCTAAACGAGTATGATATTTTTGTACTAAAGAAGCAAAAACAGTATCCCAATCTAAGTGGGATTTGCGCGATCGCACAGCTTTGATAAATTCAGCAAAAGGTTCAACTTGAGAAGTCCGTCTAAAAGAACTCCCCTTTAAGTTGGCTTTAGCAGCAATTGAAGCTGCCTGTTTCAAGTAGTGAGAAACTAAGTCGTGTTCTTGAGACATAATACTGTTTAATAATTGGTTTAGGGGTAATTTAATACGATTCCAAATCCCTTCTAAATTAGGATTATCTTGTTCTCTAAGAATCCATCTCAACAAAACATAATAAAGATTTAGAGGTCTTTGTACAGCTTTAGCTAAATCATAAAGACAGTCATCTTTTTTGCGAAGACTAGCTACAGAAATAGCCAAATTACCAAGACAGCGTAGGCGTAATAAAACAGATTCTGCCGTTAAAGTCTGGGAAGAAATTTGTCCTTCTCGGTAATATTGTCCATTTCCTAATAGGGGTTGTAGAGAGGAGGGAATCCCCTCTACTTGACCAAAGATATCCCATTGGGGTTTAATTTCTAAATTCCCTCCCAAGATAAAAGGAAACCCAAAATCACTAGCTAAGGCTAATTCTAGGCCGAGACGCAGGGATTTCAGTAAGGCTATAGATGTGTTGACCTCTCCCCAAATAATGGGAATAATCACGGTAGATTGAATAAATTCAGGACGCTTCGGTAAAGCAACCCCTACAGCCTTATTAGCTTTAAAGGCGACAATATTATCTCGATAAAGTTGTAATTCATCAAAGGTAACTGTTCCACCTTCCCCATTAGTACTAGCTTGAGTTTCTAACCATCTTTGCCAAATGATTTTTAGTTCGGGAGTTGAACCGTTGGGTAAGGCAAAATGTAAATACAGAGGATCTTGTTTACTAACTTTGGGAAAGTTTGCCCCTACCCCCAAAAGTTGATAGGCTAAAAATGCCATATTATCTCCTCTTCTTTTGGGTTCGGAACTCATTCCCCCAGGTAAACGATTAGAAAATGATTGTACTTTAGTTCCTGGTGGCATTCTATCGGAAATTAGTTCACTAACTTCCCCTGAAGTTGTCCCGAGGGAACACCTTTTACGAGGATTTGCTTCTATATATGTAGTTAGTTCTGAAAATCCCTGCCAGTTTCTCGAAGTGGGAAGATTTAGTAAATATCTCACGGAAGTAATTAATTCTTCTGATATTTCCCAATCTTCTGATGATTCACCCATCCGCAATTCTAGAGAGTTTCTTAAGGCTGTTTGAATGCCTTCCATTCCTTTTTGTTTGGCTACTTGTACAGCAAATAAACACCGACCATATAGAGGGTCAAAAGCTTCTAATGCACTACGCTGTTCTGGAGAAATTCCTAAATCTTCGGCTATCTTATTCCATGCTTCTAGGGAAGTTAACCCCCCTTCTCGATAGCTTAGGTAAATTGCTTTCATACCTTCTGATAGGGCAAATTCTTCGTCATTAGCAACTGGATTTAAACCCAGGGTAATTGCTTGATTAACGGCTTCTTCCCCTGCCTTTTGACTGTATTTATCTATGTCTTTGGCTAGTTTATCGGCTTTGTAGCTGTTAAATTTTTTAGCTAGGAGACTATCTACTACTTCGATTACTTCATCTATATCTTGTTGAATGGCTTGATTATTGATTTTGATACCATCTTTACTAGCTTTAACTAGTTGTTCGATATTACTCCCAAACACTCTATCTATTTTTTGTTGCCAGATTTTGGCTATTTCAATAGTTATATCTTCTTGAGGAAATTTTTCTCCCAAAAATATCTGACCATTGGAATTAATACTTAGAGTGTATAGTCCATGACTAGATAAAACCTCTTCACAGGCACTAAGTAGTAAAGATGTGAGATAACCTCTATCTTCTGATAGAGTAATTTCCCATAACTGTACTCTATATCCTAAGGCTACAGTTAATTCGTTTTCAACTTTACCCTGCCGTTGCTGTTTATCTATACCTAAATCAAATAAATCCGCAGCAATTAGTATTGCTACCCAAGATTTAATTTGAGGATCCTCCGGCAAAAAACGCATACCATCGCTGGCATTATGTCCTGAGTGTCTCTCTATTAGTCTTCTGACTAGTTCTAAATCTTCCTCGGTTTTGACTAGTTCTTTTACACCTGCACGTTCTAATTGTACTTGTAAAAAGTCCCGATCTCTTGCTAAGGCTTTGACATTGCGGTCATCTCCTGTTTCTGTTAACTTGTTTAAGTCGTGAACTGCGGTAGCTGCAAGAATATTTGCTAGTTTTTCTTCGGGAATCTCTGCAATTTTTCCCACTCTTAAGACAAACTGACAGGCAGAGTCTAAATGTTCCGCGAGGCTTCTACCTCTGCGAGATCCATATTGAGAATGGGTACTATGAAGTTCATATAATTTAGGTCTAATTTCACTAAAATATAAGTCCTCCAATGTTTTCACCGGACGGCTTAGTATGCCTAATCTTTTCATAATTTATTCCTTATTGAAATTTATAAGATGAAGGGCGATCGCCCAAACATAGATATTCAAGCTGTGAAATCAATTGTGCGATCGCTCTTGGTTTAACTATTTCTGGTTTTTTTCCTCCCAATCTGCGTAACTAATAATCTCTCCTTCTTCGTCAACAATTGGCTGCCAATACAATTCCAGCTTTTGTTGCTGACTTTTTTGTGATTTCTTCATTTTCTTCTCCGTTGAATTATTTTTTCTTGCAAAATTCCAACCGGAGTTTCCCATGCCTTATAATGGTAAGTTAATAAGTTTGTATTTTTTAAGGACTGGTAACTCGGTCTTTTTTTTTGTTTATTATGCACATGTCAGTTAAGAATAAATAACTATTCTATTTGATTGTGCTTTTTTATATAGTATCACCTAAATCATCTCAAGGCAAACTAGCTGATAAATTTAACTTGACAAATTAATAGTTGTAGATTTATGATAGGACTAATCCCAAATAGAGGGATTGAAAGAGTTATGAATAAGTAACTATTCATCATAATTTTACGTAATCTAATCCCTATGAGGGATAGTAAGCTGGAGATGATCTCCGGCTTTTTTAATGTCTTGGAAATAGTAGTTATCTGTAAGTTGCTAATAACTGACAAACTCTTCTTATACAAAATTTTTGTACGTATTTAGTGTACTCAAACTTTGTATATTTCTATATATATACCTAATAATAGAAATAAGCAAGATTTTTACTCACAAAGTGTACGTACAAACCATGGGAAGACAAGGACAATCAATTACTCTTTCAATATCTATGAGAGACAAACAGGAGTTAGAGAAACTAGCAGTAGAGTATGGAATGACATGGGGAGAGAAGCCAAATATCTCAAAACTAGTAAAGGCGATTTCCCAAAAAGAACTACTAATTGCCGCCAATCACAATTGGACAGAAGAGAGAATTAAATCTCTAGAAGAAGCTAGACAAGCACTTATTAGTTTAGGGAAAATAGAACAAGCAAGAGAAATCGCCGCTTTATTACTACAGAGGAGTGAATTAAAAGGGCCATTTCGTCAGCAATTAGAAAACTTTTTAGAGGGGGATCAAATATCCTGGAGACAAGAGATTGAGGAATATATCAAAAAACGTCAACCCTTTAAACTTAGCTATCGAGATGCTGCTGATCAAGAATTTCAGTTTAATATTATTCATGGTCAAATTAAACTCATGGAAAAACGTCAGTATTTAATTTGTCGTTGTCAAGAAACTCAAGGAAATCAAGATATTCCCGAATTGCGAAATAACTGGACATTGCGTTTAGATAGAATTCAAGAGGCGGCTATAACTACTATTGATAGTAAATGGAAAATAGACTTACAAAGAGTAGCGGTAGAATTCCATCTCTATAGAGGCTTAGCCTTTGGCTACAAAGATGTTGAAAATCAAGATAGATTTATTAGTAAATTAGAAGGATATCCACCAACTAAACGAGTAATTAGGCCAATATTTAGCACATTCTGGTTTTTTCGTAGTATTGCGCCCTATTGGGAAGATTGTGCAATCATCAAGCCTGAAAATGTACGTCAGCTTTATCTAGAAAAAGTTAGGGCCCTTTATGACAGATATTTATAACCATTTAAAGATGTTTTCAATGTTAAAATTAAGATAATTCTACTCCCAAAAAAAATTACAATTGTCATGCTTACACAATATCATGTTCCTGTTTCATTGTGTTTTCTAGCTACAGATTTACCCATCTTAATAAATGTAGAAAGCGCTGCTACCCTGTATCAAAAACAGCCTAACAAATATCACCTAGTTCTCAAAGCAGATTTTTCACCTCAAGCGACTAATCAATTAATCTGGCTAGAATTATCTTCATCTCGCGTGATTATGACTGTCCAAGGCGATAATCAACTTAATTATCGACATTTTTGGGAAAAAGGTGTTTATGGTACTAGTCGTTATTGGTTGAATCAAGACAATGTTGAGACTAGGAGTGGCTTTTGCTTACCGAACTACACTCGTAGTTTAGACATGGAGGACTGTGGGTTACCAAGGAGTTTACGTGTAGAGTATGAACTGTGGTCATATTTACCCCAGATATTACCTCCGGGAGTAGAGAATAACTATCTTGAGAAGTCAAAAAAAACTTGTTTAGGACACTATGTTCTACACTTAGAAATAGAGCATTAACATTTAAGTAGTTGTTAATCAACTTATACAATTATTAAAAGAAATAAGTAAAACCAAGAAAGAATCAATAAAATAATGGGAAACGAGACACTAACTTTGCTTTCACCTAGAGAAATAGACAAAATGCGCGAAGCCGGTAAACTAGCGGCAGAACTCCTCAATCATTTAGAGAATATGATTAAACCGGGGGTAACAACTTTAGAAATTGATGAAGAAGCAGAAAGATGGACTCAAAAACACGGTGCAAAAAGTGCTCCCCTAGGTTATCATGGATTTCCTAAATCTATCTGTACTAGCGTTAATGAAGTAATTTGTCATGGCATTCCTAACGCTAATCAAATTCTTCAAGATGGGGATATTATCAATATCGATGTGACGCCAATTCTCAATGGTTACCATGGAGATACCTCAAAAACTTTTTTCGTGGGAACTCCTTCTCCCACAGCTAGAAAGTTAGTAGAGGTGACGGAAGAATGTTTACGCCGTGGTATAGCTGCTGTTAAACCCGGTGGTCGCATTGGTGATATTGGCGCTGCTATTCAAGAATATGCTGAAGGGAATGGTTTTTCCGTGGTTCGTGATTTTGTTGGCCATGGTATTCATCGCATCTTCCATACAGAACCTCAGGTTCCTCACTATGGTACCAAAGGAAAAGGTAAGCGTATACGTCCAGGAATGGTATTTACTATAGAACCGATGATTAATGAAGGAACACACGAAGCTAAAGTCTTAAAAGATGGCTGGACAGCAATTACAAAGGATAAAAAACTCTCAGCACAATTTGAACATACAATAGCTGTTACTGAAGAGGGTGTAGAGATTTTGACTCTTCCTTAGTTCTAAAATAAATCTCTAACAAGTCTCACGCCATATTCTCTAACAACAGGCAAGCTTATATTGGCGTGAGATTCAAGGAATCTGAAACTAAAACAACTCCTTCAATATCCAGTAAAAGTTAAGTTTTTATATTCCTCAAAAACAACATAAAATCAATGAATGAAAAGTTAGAAAAAAAATTCAAGCAGAAATACAAAGGAGAGTATTATCTGAATACACTCAGAAAAAAGAAAAGCAAGAAATAGAAAAAAATATTTCATGGGAAACTGAAGCAACGATAGAAGCGTTATTAGAAATAACGGATCTTAATCGTTCAGAGATAGAAGCAATTTCAGCTCAGATTCGTACTGAATATGAAAAAAAATTTATAATTGTTACCCATATCAAAAAAGGTTTAACTATAACAGCAATATCTTTAATTGGAATAGGGGGAATAGGGATAGGTAAAACTTATTTTTATCAGAGAGAAAATCTAGTTTTAGATAGTAAATCAATAGAAACTAAGGTATTTAAAAATCCAATTGTTAACGGTTATTATCTTGATTATTGTCGAGAATGGTCAGATAATTGTGGTTTACCAGCAGCCCGTGCTTATTGTCAAGCAAAAGGTTATACTGATGCTGTTGATTATAAATTGGTTGAAAATAATCAAATAACTAAAGTAATTAGTAGTGGTCAAATTTGCGATCGCGAATTTTGTGACCGAATTTCCGAAGTTACTTGTAGGAAGTGAAAAATATTAATAATCCCAAGCTGATTCTATATAGCTAGTCAAACTTAGTTTATAGCCTGGGGAAGATAATTGCTTTGTATACCTAACTAAAGCCAGGTCAAATCTACATACATGATTAGCAAGGTGGGGATATTCACCGAGAAAACTATTTGCAGTTTGCCAGATTTTCTCCTGTTTTTGGGGTGTAATTGCTAACAATCCATCTTCATCCCAATTAGACTGTTTACGAGTCTTAACCTCTACAAAAGCAAGATGATGGGTATCAGACAAAGTCCGGTTTTCACAGGTCCCTTTTTTTTGATCAACCCTAAAGCTTGAGAGATTATCGCTTCCTACTTCCTGCTTATTGATAATTACCTTTTTATCGTCAGGTTTAAGATTATCTTCCCCACCTTGACTATATTCCGCAATTAAATCAATTTCTCCCCAGCGACAAGACCAGCGAGATGCTAAAATTTTCCACCCTTGGTTCATTAAATATTGGGAGATAAATTTTTCTCCAAGTTCGCCGATCTTATCCATGGTTTTACTACTATATATCTAAATCACTAATTACTGACTTTTGAGGAATTTCTTCGCTAATAGTCAGATTAGTTGATTGCAAAATTGGACTAGTAGTTACAGAGTTATTAGCTAGGGTAAAGAGGGGATTAGAGAGAATACCCGCTAAAGAAGTGATTACGAGGGATAACACTAACCCTACTTGCAAAGGACGCATTCCCGAAAGCTTCCAATTAATTTCAGGATAGTTGGCTACTACCTCTGACATCTCTTGAGGTTCTTTGACAACCATCATTTTCACCACACGAATATAGTAGTAAAGAGATGCTACACTTGTGATTAAGCCAAGAAGAACTAAACCATACAATCCCGCTTGCCAGCCGGCCCAAAATAGGTAAATCTTGCCGAAAAATCCTGCTAAAGGAGGTATTCCCCCTAAGGATAATAAACAGATGCTTAATACCAGAGTTAGGAGAGGATCTTTTTGGTAAAGACCAGAATAATCACTAATTTGGTCAGAACCAGTTCTCAAAGAAAAGAGAATAACACCAGCAAAGGCACCCAAATTCATAAACAGATAGATGAGTAGATAGAAAACCATACTGGAGTACCCGGCATCAGTACCAGCAATTAAACCAATCATCACAAAGCCTGCTTGGGCGATGGAAGAATAGGCTAACATGCGTTTCATGCTAGTTTGGGCTAAGGCAACCACATTACCTAGGACCATACTAAGTATGGCTAAAGTGGTGAAGATAAAGTGCCATTGTTCGCTGACAGGAGAAAAAACTGTTACCAGTAATCTAATTGCTAGGGCAAAACCAGCAGCTTTAGAACCAACAGAAAGAAATGCTACTACAGGAGTGGGGGAACCTTCATACACATCTGGTGTCCATTGGTGAAAAGGTACAGCAGAGATTTTAAAGGCAATACCAGCAATCACAAATACTAAGGCGATCGCCAAACCGAGAGATTGAGATCCAGTGGTGGTATTTAGTACATTAGCGATTTCTCCTAGACTGGTTTCTCCTCCTGACAAACCATATAGTAAAGAAACACCATAGAGGAAAATAGCTGAACTTGAAGCCCCAATGAGGAGATATTTTAAAGCCGCTTCATTAGAACGGGGGTCTCTTTTCATGTACCCTGTCATTAAATAAGAAGAGATACTGAGCATTTCTAGAGAAATAAACACCATCACCAACTCAGAAGCGCCAGATAAGAACATACCGCCAATGGTAGCAGTAAGCATAATGCCCACAAACTCTGCTAGAGATGTTCCCGTTTGTTCTACATAGCTTACGGACATTAAAATAGTTACTGCGGTGGATAGAGCAATAATTGCCCGAAAAATCACACTAAGATTATCCCCGGTAAAAGCTCCTAAAAAGGCCACATTATTAGGTTTATCCCAAGAAAATATTAAAGCTACCACAGCTCCAATTAAGCCTATGAGTGCTACATAAGGGAGGATGCGGTTAAAACTGCGTCCTCCAATCAAATCACCCAGTAAAATTACCATTAAAGTAATAATAACCAGAGCTTCTGGCCAAATTACCCCTGCATTTAATTGTGCAGCAACGTTACTAGAAAAATCCATAATTTTTGTTTACTTAAGCTTTAATCGCTGACTTACCTATTTTGTCATATTCCTGGGCTGATTTGTACTGTTAACTACTAAAACTAGGTGGTAATTCTAGAGCTATCTCCCCTAGGTTACCTATGCGAAAATCGTTGAGTATAGTAAAGGCGCTTCTTTCTTTGTCTCCTTGGTAGCGTTTAATTGCTAATTGTTCTATATAATCTTCGCCTGTTAAACCAGTAAAATCCAAACTATATCTCGATGTTAAAACCTCCGCTTCCCCCAATTCTTGTAATAAATCCACAAAAGCTGTAGCAATCCGTTGGTTATCATAAGCTGCTTCCCCAATATCTTCACAAATCGCTAATTTTACTGCATCCTTTTGATTTTCTAACTTAACAGGAATCACTCCTGGGGCATCTAATAGTTCTAAATCGGGAGAAATTCTCACCCAACGCAACTGACGAGTTACACCTGCCCGTCTAGCACTAGCTACAATTTTACGCCCTACTAAACGATTAATTAGGGCCGATTTCCCTACATTGGGAAACCCGATGACTACGGCACGCACTGGACGAGGTAACAGGCCGCGATCGCGTCTTTTTTTATTTATTTCTCCTCCCCTAGATTGAGCCGCTTTAATCACTGCTTTAATACCTACTCCTCCTTGGGCATTAGTTAAATATGGCTCTTCTCCTTGGGCGCGTAACCAACTTAACCATTCTTGGGCTGCCGCTTCTGTAATCATATCCAAGCGATTAATTATAAGTATTCTCGGTTTATTACCAATCCAGTTTTTCACTTGAGGATGATGAGAAGCTAGGGGGATTCTGGCGTCACGTATCTCTAACACCACATCTACCCGCTTCAGTTGTTCTTTTAATTCTCTTTCTGCTTTAGCTATGTGGCCAGGATACCATTGAATCAGAGGCATTTTTCTTATTCTTTTATTTTTAAGTGAACTTCTTGCAACAACTCAGGGAGTTCTAGAGATTGCTTGTGTTCCCATTTTAATTTATTTTGTTTTCACTTTGGCTCATTTATAGGGTGCATATCCGCAACTTCTATAGCTCCGGGAGAGGGGGAGAAGGGGAGAGGGAGCTTTGCTATAGTATGTAGGGGCGCTCATACTTGCGCCCTTATCCAAGTTGGCGCCCACGTCAAGTTGACTAAAGTAATAAGACATATATGCCACAGATTAAGCCCAGAAAATTGATGAAAAGATGATGATGATCTTATAGCTATTCGCACAAAAGACAAATAGAGAAAGCGATCGCTCTCGTGAAAAGTAACTTATGTAGTATAAAAGGGCGCAAGTATGAGCGCCCCTACCCAAGTAGGCGCCCACGTCAAGTTGAGTGGCGTGATAAGCATAAGCATGAATATATTACAACAACAGAAAATTGATGAAAATATAATGATGAGCTGAGCGGCGATCGCACGGAAGACAAAGAGAGAAAGATATGATTTAAAGATGGCGATCGCTCGAAAGAAAAGTAGGGTGCGTTAACCTGCGTGTAACGCACCATAACTTATGTAATAATCAAAATTTTATCTTAAAATAAATAAAATATAGCGTTTTTCAGTTGACTCATATCTTGCACCAGAACAAAAGTACAGAAATTGGCCGACAAGGGAGAATCAATTTTTAAGCGCGATCGCATTAATTCTCTTACTTCAAAACTTCAAAACTCAACCCCCACCAGTAACTTTTGATAAAGATGCAAGATGTGAGGTTGACGGGGTGAGATCAAGGTTAGGCAGGGCAAGCCTTCTAGGGAGCGCCCTCGCCTAGGAGGGAGATCTCGCACTCTTATCGCCCTAAAAAAAAATATGTTTACTAATTTAGATAACTTCTACAAAAATTAGTAAAAATCAGAGTATTTTGATGATTATAAGCGTGAAAACTAGTAATTTTTTTCAGGAGCTTATCTTTTAAAAGGCAAGCCAGAGCCGTCATCTTACTGGGTTGTCACCCCGTGAGCTACTGAGGTACAATTGCTGCTCAAATTGTCAAAAAAACATTATCTCTCAATATTGAACTATAATAATGATAAGCTGTTATCATTATGATGAGTTGAAAAAAAAAAGGATACTGATGTTTACAAAAAATTCAGCTAAGAGCAACTTTTGGCAAAAAATTAAAAAAAAATTCAAATTAGCTAGTTACGAAGAACTTGTAAAACTGGAAATGCTGGAACGTCAACCATATGCTTACTGTGTTTATAATAGTGCAATATTAGCTAAAAAATTAGGTTATAAAAAAATAAGTATTTTGGAATTTGGTGTTGCAGGAGGCAATGGATTAGTTAATCTAGAATATCATGCGCAAGAAGTATCGAAGCTACTAGGTATAGATATAGAACTTTATGGCTTTGATACGGGAGAAGGACTACCCAAACCAGTTGACTACAGAGATCTTCCTTACTATTGGCAAGAATCTTTTTATAAGATGGATATTGCCAGACTTAAAAGCAAACTGAAAAAAGCAACACTTGTTTTAGGTGATGTCAGAGAAACAACTACAGATTTTCTGGAAAAATATAATCCTGCACCAATTGCTGCGATTATGTATGATTTAGACTATTATTCTTCTACCGTTGCTGCTTTAAAGATGTTCGATAAAGATGAAAAATTCTTTTTGCCTCGGATCTATTGTTATTTAGATGACATAACAGGTGCAGAAATTGAACTATATAATGACTATACGGGTGTGAGGTTAGCTATTAATGAATTTAATCAAAGCCACGAGAAAAAGAAATTTAGTCAAGCTTATCATTTAATAACTAAGACAATTGTTAAGGGGTGGTATCATAGGATATACACATACCACAACTTTCAACATAGCAAATACAATGAATTTGTAGGAGATAAAGATCAATCACTACCTTTAATAAACTAGATAGTAAGCGTTCAGGGGGGTAGAAGAGCGATCGCTAAAAAAAGACATCAAAATCTGATAAACTAAGTGACATGGAAGAAAAACGGGTCAATTATGTAAAGCAGATACCCCCAGAAGATTGGGGAAAAACTCCAATCAGTGTTAAAAAACTGGTGGAGGAGATGGCGCAGCAAATACAAGAACAAGAAAAGAAGCTTACAGAAGTCCTGACAGTTCAAGAACAATTATTAGAAAAAGTTAATCAAACCTCAAAAAACTGTCGGCAATTATGTTGGGCGCACTTGAAACGAGAATTTATCAAAATATCAGAACGCCCTGGGGTCTCGGCAGAATTAGGAACTGCACTGGTTAAACAGTAGCCTGTAGGTTGGGTTGAGGTCAGGAAACCCAACAGTATAAAAGTAGTCGTAGTTGTAGTAGTTGTAGGGTGTGTTAGGGCGAAGCCCGTAACGCACCGTCAGATGAGTAATGAGTTTTGAAGTAATGAGTAAAAGAATTAATGCTCAAAGCTTAAAAATT
>NZ_JALKVM010000212.1:0-14039 GCF_057440575.1 Johannesbaptistia floridana | reverse complement strand
CCAATTTTTAAGGGCGATCGCATTAATTCTTTAACTCATTACTTCAAGACTTCAAGACTTCAAGACTTCAAGACTCAAACTCCACCAGCAGCAACGGAGTAGGGGAGCAGTCAAATGTTATCTTAAAAAAAAGTAACTTAAAAAATTTTCATGAATAGTAATAGTATTTCTTTTAATCATCGAGTTGTTCAAAATTTTATCCCTTTACCACCAGGTAACGTTCCTAATGTAGGTGAAATCGCTCCTAATTTTTCCCTTCCCCAAATAGGTGGCGAAGAGATAGAGTTATCTAATTATCGAGGTAAACAGCCACTAGTGTTAGCTTTTACACGCATATTCACAGAAAAACTTTTTTGTCCCTATTGCTACCCTCATATTAAGCAGTTAAGAGAAGATTATCAACAAATCCGTCAACTAGGTTCAGAGTTACTAATGATTACTAGTACCGACGCTAAACAAACTCAAGAAATTGTGAATAACTTAGAAATACCCTATCCTCTTCTGTATGACCCAGATTGTAAAATATTTAAGCTTTATCAAATTGGTCAAGCCTTGGGAGCACCATTGCCAGCTCAATTTGTAATAGATAACCAAGGTCGCATTACCTTTAGGCATCTATTTTCTTTTGTTGATGGTCATGCCTCTAGTGAAACTATATTGGCGGAGTTGAGAAAACTATAAGTATTGGGAGAAAATGCGATCGCCCTTCGGCTTTCAAAAGTCAAAAAAGCGATCGCTCATGCAACCAAAGTTAGTTTTACTTTTGTTGAATACAATTACTCACTAATTCTGTAAACTTTTCTGGTAGTGGTTCACCTTTAGCTACTTGATCTTGAAGTGCTTGAAACTCTGTGTAAGTATACTGATTTTGAATTCCTTTGATATAACAATCACAAATTTCTCTAGCTAACTGAGGGTCTATTCCATCTTCAGTTACTGCTCGATTACAACCACTGACAAAACCCTGAACAACTTCATCGGGATATTCTTTTACTCTCTGTTTAGTGGAGATATCTAGGGCATAACTAGTAGGAATTAAACATAGGCTAGACAGAAAAAAACCCATAGTAGGTAGAGGTAGATATTTACTGATAGTTCTCATAGTTTTAAATCTAAAGTCAAGTTTTTCTGATTTATTTTTCTTTTTCAGCTTAACTTGCTTTTGCTGAATATAGTGACTGAGATTGATGGTGTCAAAAGCAAATATCAAGAACTGTAACAAAAAGTTTTAGGCCATTGAGGGAATATCCTAAAATTTTAAAAAAAATATAATTATAAAATATGGATGTAAAAGCGGCGATCGCCTTGGCCCCAGGACAACCTCTAAACATTGAAACAGTTAAATTAGAAGGACCACAACCCAAAGAAGTTTTAGTAGAAATCAAAGCCACAGGAGTCTGTCATACTGACGCCTTTACCCTTTCTGGTGCAGATCCTGAAGGGATTTTTCCTACTATTTTAGGACATGAAGGTGCTGGCATAGTAGTAGAAGTAGGAAAAGATGTGACCAACCTCAAACCAGGAGACCATGTTATTCCCCTGTATACACCAGAATGTCGTCAGTGTGAATATTGTTTAAATCCTAAAACCAATCTTTGTCAAGCAATTAGGGAAACTCAAGGACGCGGTGTAATGCCTGATGGTACTAGTCGTTTTTCTTGGAATGGTGAACCAATTTACCACTATATGGGAACTTCTACTTTTGCTAACTATACTGTCCTTCCAGAAATAGCTGTAGCTAAAATCAGAGAAGACGCCCCCTTTGACAAGGTTTGTTATATAGGGTGTGGTGTGACAACAGGAATTGGCGCAGTAATTTATACAGCTAAAGTGGAACCTGGCGCAAAAGTAGTAGTATTTGGTTTGGGGGGAATTGGCTTAAATGTGATTCAAGGTTGCCGTTTGGTAGGGGCTGATATGATTATAGGGGTAGATATTAACCCAAAGAAAAAAGAGTTGGCTAGTAAATTTGGGATGACTCATTTTGTTAATCCTCAAGAAGTAGAAGGAGATTTAGTTAAGTATTTAGTAGATTTAACTAAAGGAGGAGCTGATTACTCTTTTGAATGTATTGGGAATATCAATGTTATGCGCCAAGCTTTAGAATGTTGTCATAAAGGTTGGGGAGTTTCTACCATTATCGGTGTTGCAGGTGCAGGACAAGAAATAAGTACTCGCCCTTTTCAATTAGTTACAGGAAGAGTTTGGCAGGGAAGTGCTTTTGGTGGTGCTAGAGGTAGAACTGATGTACCTAAAATTGTTGATTGGTATATGGATGGTAAAATAAATATAGATGATTTAATTACCCACGTTATGCCTTTGGCTAAAATCAATGATGCTTTTGATTTGATGCACCGTGGGGAATCAATTCGTAGTGTAATTACTTTTTAGGCGATACCTGCTATTTATTTTGCCTATTTACCCCATAAGGGGAGAATGAGCGAATGAGCGAATGTTAAGACATTAAAGCTTTTATATAATCGACAATTTATAATAAAATTAGAAATTATGATTTAATCTAAAAGTAACCTAATTTATCTACTCGTGTCAGACTATCAAAATTCTAACGGCTTATCAATACAATTATTTCCTGTTCCAACTGCTGATGAAATCACAGAAATTTATTTGACTTTGCAGTTAAAGGAAGAATGGATAGATTTACTTAACGGTAGGGTTAGGTATGGTTTCAAAGGGGGAAAACTCCAGTTAAAGCTACAGGAAAGTCAACTTGTCAATATTCATTCGACTCCTGCGCCATTTAAACAAATTTCTAACCCTGAATCTGTACAGGAAGTAATCTGGGAATTAGAAAACCCTAACCGTCAAATGTGTTTCCAGCAAACTTGGGAAAACATTAATTTAGGTAGCTTTAAGATTAATAACTCCAATTATCAAATAAGTGTTAGCTTCAACATTGTGCCTCAAGATATTTCTATAACCACCAGCGAAGGGTTGTGGAAGCATGATATTTCTCCTAATAAACACGCGATTTTAGAGAGAAAAATTGCTTTTTTTCTCAATAACCAAAGATTAAAAGGAAGTTTAAGTAGAGTTATTATCGGCAATAATCATCATCAGATAGAAACTCAAGGGGAAAGTAATTACAGTGTGGAAGCTTTAACTGAAATAGAAACAAGCATAAAAACTATTTACAACGCCTCCACTAATAATTTAATAGAATTATCAGAATTAGCCAATTTAGATCCCCTTGTAGATTTAGCTGGGGGAAATTTACTAGCAACCAATTTGAGTGGTATACAAATAAGTAGAGCTAATTTAGCTAATACACAATTGCGAGGAGCTGACTTGACTGATGCTGATTTGAGTGAGGCTAATTTAAGTTACGCGAGACTTGGAGGCGCTGATTTAACTGGCGCTTACCTAGGCAATAGCAATTTACAGTATACGGATTTACACCGCGCTAGTCTGGCTTTAGCTAATTTGATTGGTGCAGATTTAACGGGAGCTGATTTAAGAGAAACTAACTTGAGTAATGCTAATCTCAGTGCTGCTCAAGTATCTGGCGCAGTTTTTGATAAGAATTATGGTTTATCACCAGAGCAAAAGCTTAATCTCAAAGCTAGAGGAGCTATTTTAATTAGCTAGTTGTTTAACTTATCCATAAATTCTAAGTTATGTTTATTTTGTTTGTAAACTTGCCAGGCTAAATCTATTAAGGCATTGACAATAGTCAATGCCACCACAACATTTCCTTTAGCCCCATCTGTACAAATTTGAGATACCTGGGAATCTTGAAGGCGCTTTTTTGTAACTCCCTGATTAACTAGATTGGGAGGAGTGGCAATTACTAGAGGAGATTTGACAATATTTGCTTCTATTAATTCTAGCAAGGCAATTAGACACTGTTCATCTTCCCCAATGATAAAAATTGCTTTGGGATAGCGTTGGGCTAATATGTCTATGTTGACAGCTAGGGAATAATTATCTCTATTGCGCCTAATTGCTAAAGATTGAGCACAATAAATAGGATTAATAAAAGTCCTTTCTACACTGTAATTAAGGCCAGTTTGTAAGATTGATGAATCCATGACAATAGGAGTTTTAGCAGCTAAAGCCTTAGCGCCTTTGATTAGGGATCCCTTGGCGAAAGTAACTAATTTTTGATATTCCCAGTCTCCTGTTTTTTGCATAATACGACGAACTATTTCATACTCAGCATAGGAATATTTTGGCCGAGTTTTAGTTTTATTAGTTTCCCATTGGCGATCTATAAAAGTTAAAGATTCGATCTCGATAAGTTTTGTGGACATGGTTTAGCGCCTAACAACTACAAACTGTTTTGTTTTAACATAGAAATTAATCAAAGTTTTATCCAATCAATAAGTTAAAGAAAGATGACATTAACAACTCAGCCTCAAAAACAAGGAATTCAAATTTCAGAAAATGCCATGAAGCATCTGATCCAATTAAAGGAGCAACAATCAACTAATCAAGACATCTATCTTCGTGTGGGTGTTCGCCAGGGAGGTTGTTCGGGAATGTCTTATATGATGGATTTTACTGACTCTAGTCAAGTACGCGAAGATGACGAAATTTTTGACTATGACGGCTTTAAAATTGTTTGCGATCGCAAAAGCATTCTTTATCTTTACGGATTAGTACTAGATTATAGTAATGCCATGATTGGTGGTGGTTTTCAATTTACTAATCCTAATGCTAGTCAAACCTGCGGTTGTGGCAAATCTTTTGCCGTATAGGGAACTTCAAAGGGCGTATCAAATACGCCTTTATCCCTTCTCTTCTTAGGTAGTTATTTACAAACATCTAATCTTTGTATGATTCCAGTAATAATTGATGGCACCACAAAACTACTACTTAGCTCAAATTGTATCATACCTTCTATTAAATCACTAGGAGCGGAACCACAGGGTAAATGTCCATAGGGAGCTGTGGTTCCAAAAACTAGCTCTGAATAGTTTAACCATCTATTTTCCTCACGCCAACCCACCTTTTCACAAAAAGCTAACCAGACTTTTTTGGGATGGTGTATTTCGTTTTGCAGATTTTGATAAAGCCGCTTTTGAATAGTAAATCCAAATCTATTTCTACTAGATTCCGACCATAGTTGATCAATGGTTTTTAAATCTGTACAAGGAAATCTCGCAATATCTCGATTTCTTAACCACCCCTCTTGTCCACGGTGACAGAGTCTGAGTATTAACTGATAAGTTTCGTGATCAGCTTCTTTATATTTGCGTTGGGTTAGTAGAGTTTTTAGCTTAGTATAATCCACTCCTACATCACTTAACAAAGGTACACTTAATCCACTTGAGTAGCGATAACCTGGCCTACTCCTTCTCTGACTATTGACATTACTATTTATCGTCTTATCTTCTGTTCTCTCCGGCCTTGGCGGAGGAGGTTGTACATTAACTCTTTGCTGGGGTTGGACTGGTTGCCTAGGTCTAACCTCTACCTGTTGATGCTGTTGAGAGTACTGATTTACTACTTGTTGTTGTTGTTGTTGTTGTTGTTGGCTTAGGTTCCCTGTATTCCCCGTCGAAGGTCTATAGTTTAAAGCTTGCCAAACCTCCGCTGCTGATTGATAACGGTCTTTTACTTTTGTTTGTAGCAATTTGTCTAGTACATAAGCTAAATTATCGCTTACGTCTACTTTATCCTTCCATTTCCAACATCCTTCGATCGGGTCAAATAATTCGTCATAGCCATCGGGATAGGGTAAACATCCTGTTAACAATCTTATCGAAGTAGAGGCTAAGCCATAAAGATCGCTACAGGGGAAAACCACGCCACGCATTTGTTCTGGAGATGCGTAGCCTAAGGTTCCTGTTACTGTACCAATGCTAGTTTGAACTTTGCTACTTAGTTGTTTAGAAACACCAAAGTCAATTAACACTAGAGATTGATCTGGACGACGAATAATATTACTTGGTTTTATATCCCTATGAATAACATTGCGGCTATGTAAAAAATGCAAGATCGGCAGAACTTGGTTAATTATTTGTCTTACCTCTTGTTCAGTAAACTTCCCTTTGTCTTGAATTTCTTTGTATAAATCTTTTCCTTCTACAAATTCCTGAATTAAATAAAATCGTCCTTCCTGAGCAAAAAAAGCTTCTAAGTCTGGTATTTGCGGATGTTTTCCTAAATCTCTTAAACATATAGCTTCTTGCTTAAATAGTTGAATTAGCTTTTCTGCTTGAGCGCCTTCAGTAGAAACAGGTAAAAACTGCTTAATCACGCAGAGAGTATCTAATCTATGTTGATCAACTGCTAAAAACGTTTTACCCATTCCTCCTTTTCCCAATACCGATATGGGACGATAGCGATCGCCCAAGAGTATTCTGGTTCCGCACTTCTTACATACTTTTGCCCCTGGCTGATTTTTTTCTGAACAATCAGGATTAAGGCATATACTGATGTTGAACTCCATATTTCTTTGTGGTGTTAGTTTTCCCTTGATTCTGCGCGAAAAGTAGCAGTTATTAATTTGCTTATTGTGCTGGAATATTTATAGTCCCTTCTTTAATCATATCAACAATGATAATGATGTGGTTTATTGATTTAAGATAAATTGAAAAATTAACTTTTTTTTTGGACTTAAAAATTAATTTTCAAAAAACTAAAAATGAATATAACCAAACAACCATCTATTCTTGCCTTAGTTCCGGCTCGAAGTGGCTCTAAGAGAGTTCCTAAAAAAAATATTCGTCTCCTAGCAGGACATCCTCTAATAGCCTATACTATCGCATCTGCTCAACAAAGTAACATCTTCCAGAGAATTATAGTTTCTACTGATTGTCCAGAAATCGGGGCGATCGCTGAAAGTTACGGTGGAGAGGTTCCTTTTTTACGTTCTCCCGAATATGCTACTGATACAGCCGCTGACATTGACTGGATTAGGGAGGTTTTGGAAAAATTGCGGCAACAGGGCCAAGAATATGAATGTTTTAGCATTTTGCGTCCTACTAGTCCCTTGCGTCAAGGAGAAACTATTCAGCGTGCCTGGAAAACTTTTTTATCATACGACTATGTAGACTCCCTAAGAGCGGTAGAAAAATGTACTCAACATCCAGGTAAAATGTGGGTATACCAGGAGCCATTACTCAAACCCTTGCTTACAGGAACTGAATCTAGCTTAGCCCATCTGGATCTTAACATATCTACACCTTGGCATAGTACCCCCTATCAATCCTTACCACCTGTTTATATCCAAAATGCCAGCTTAGAAATAGCTTGGTGTCGTGTTGTTTGGGAGTCTGAAACTATCGCCGGAGAAAAGATTGTTCCTTTTTTTACTCAGGGTTACGAAGGCTTAGATATCAATGATGCTAAAGATTGGTGGTATCTGGAATATTTAATTGAGCAAAATCAAGCTCAACTACCTTCTTTAGTTTAGATCTCACTAATCGTGAGTTGGTGATCCGAGAATTTTAGCGGGAATTCCCACTGCTGTTTGGCCCTCGGCAATATCTTTTAAGACTACAGCATTCGCCCCTATATTAACATCATCACCAATTTTGATTTTACCTAAGATTTTTGCTCCGGCGCCTACACTAACTCTGGCGCCGAGTTGGGGAGCCTCTAAAGGTTTATCAGCATAGCGGTTACCAATGGTTACTCCTTGACGAATGATACAATCATCCCCAATTTCGCAGCATCCATGGATCACTATACAACTTTGGTGTTCTATAATCACACGTCGCCCTAATTTAGCGCTGTAGGGGAGTTCTATGCCGTAAACATTCCGTACATGGCGGTATAAGCTGCGATAAATAATGCTCAAGGGAGCACGTAACAACAAGGGCTTAATTTCCATTCGCCACACACCAAAACGGTAAACAGCCATTGCCCGAAAACCTGGTTTTGTCCAATCTCTCCCGTGAGCAATCCAGTCTTCTCGGATTTTTGACCATAAACTTAGTTTTTCTTCTGTATTTGCTGCTACTTTTTGGTGATTTTCGGAGTCAAGTTCTGTTGTCATATTTAACACCCCTTAGTTTTGTTTAATACTTTTACCTGGTTTAATTAAAATACTATTGCGCAGAAAATCTAAGAATAAGTATGGAGGATCCATGATCGGTTTTTTTTGCACTAGATTTCTCGCTCTCCACAGATTAAATCCTAACATCCAGGCTAAATCAGTTAACAATGTATAAAACTTACCATAATTTTTAATAAAATAGCGTTCTCTTGACTCAAACCAATACTGAGGACGTCTTTTTGGCACTACTTTTTTATTAGTTACACCAGAACTTTGTCCCACAAAATGCACCACTCTACTTTCTGGCACATACCAACAGAGCCATCCTGCTCTATAGGCTTGTAAGCAAAAATCTACTTCTTCATAATACATAAAATAGTTTTCGTCTAGTAGTCCAATTTCCTCAAATACCTCTCGTCGAATCATCATACTAGCTCCTGCTAACCAATCAGTTTGACAAGAGCTATCTGATACAGGTGGCGCTAGTAACCATTTGTTGAGCAACTTTGAAGCCAATCCTAGTCGAAATCCTCTTTCAAATTCGCTGAAGATACTATGAAAGCGAAAGGCAGAATGTTGTGGTGTTCCATCTGGGTCTTCTAAACGACTACCAACTATCCCTACTTTGGGATTTTCTTTTAAGAATTCTATTAGTTTCTTAATAGCTTCTGGACGAATCACAGTATCAGGATTAAGTAACAATACATATTCAGGCGGATTTTCAGCATTTAGCACTGGACGAATTGCTAAATTATTACCATAAGCATACCCTCCATTCTCTTTTGAAGCTATTAGTTTAGCCCATTCTTGCCAGTTCTTTTCTTTAATTGCTTTTTCAATTGTTACTACTGAGTCGTCTCCTGAGGCATTATCTACAACGACAACTTGAGCACCATTTATTTGTTTAATTTCTGATTCTAGGGAGTTTAAGCAATCAACCGTAAGTGATGCTGTACGATAATTAACAATTACTACTAATAATATATTTTGATTTTGTTCTGATTGCATAGAGGCCAAAATTTTTAATTTATGAATAGAGATTTTACCATAAATTATATATTTCTCTAGAGAACTAGATTCTCCTCTCATCTTCTGTGTTTTCTTTAACAAAAGTTTACAATAGAACCAGATAGACAGTTAAAGCAAATAAAAATGGAATTAACTTGGTTAGATAGTAACTCTTGGTTAATAGGAGTAGGTAACAGACAAATCCTTTTAGATCCTTGGATAGTGGGTTCACTAGTATTTAGTAACCTACCTTGGCTATTCAAGGGAGAACACACCAAAACTAAATCAATACCAGAAAAAATAGATCTGATTCTTTTATCCCAGGGATTAGAAGACCATGCCCATAAACCCACTTTAGAACAGTTAGACCGCAATTTACCTGTGGTAGCTTCTCCTAATGCTACCAAGGTGGTTGAGAGTTTAGGATATCAACAAATCCATACCCTGGAACACGAAAAAACCTATACTATTCCTGATGAACTCACAATCACCGCATTACCTGGTTCTCAAATTGGCCCTACTTTAGTAGAAAATGCTTATATAATTAAAGATTTAAATACGAATCAAAGTCTTTATTATGAACCTCACGGTTTTCATTCTCCCCTACTAAAAGAATATGCTCCCATAGATATCGTGGTTACTCCTATTATTGACTTAAAAATACCTATAGTAGGCTCAGTAATACAAGGACAAAAAGAAGCGATTAAGGTTTGTCAGTGGTTACAACCAAAATATATAGTACCGACGGCAGCAGGAGGAGATGTTGAGTTTGAGGGGTTATTAAATTCAGTGTTAACAGCAGAAGGTAGTGGAGCGCAAATGCGAGAAAAATTGAGTAATAGTAATTTAACTACCCAATTGATGGAACCAACACCAGGAGAAAAAGTAAATCTTCCTTAAAAAAAGCGATCGCTCCACAAATTGAACAGGGGAGCGATCGCCCTATGGTTATGCCTAAAATCGGCTATTTATATCACAATCCAGTTATATCTCAGAAGAATCTTGTCCTACTATTTGAGATTTAAAGGCTTGAAACTCCTGAATTAACTCTTGACGATTCTCGGCTTTCCAGAGATAACGATATACAAACCAAGCGGCGTAGCCTAATCCAATTAACTCCAACAAAGGAGCTAACAGAGGAATGTTCTCAATAGCACCGAGTACGGCTAAGATTATACGTACAGTAACAAGCCCAGCTACGATTAACAAGAGGGTAATTAGAGGGCGCTGATAGCCGGAGAAAAAAGAACCAATGTAATCGGGAATTTCAGCTAGAAAAGCGGCAGCTTTATCCACCCATTCTTTCCAAGGTTGCTCTTTAAGATTTTGTACTGATATCTCTCCAGGCTTTTTAGCAGCCGTGAGATTTCCTCCCACTGTTTCCACCTTTTGTCCTGTCAATGTATCATTTTTGGTTACGGGAGTTTCTGTGATTTTTGTTTCTGGTTTAGGAGATTTAGATTCCATAATTTACCTATCCTTGTGTGAAAAAATAATTAGCTTTTGCTCATCTTATCAGAGAGTTATTATAGTTTTAATTAAGATTGCTCTCTTTGATTTAAGCTTTTCCTCTAATCAAACCTTAAGAAAAGTTAATATATAACCTTTTATTATTTTTTAAAAGTAGATTGAGAGGCTTTTAAGCATATTTTTATTAAAAACCAAAAAAGAAATATTTACACAGAAGCTAATTCTTGTTCTGGGGAAGTCTGAGATGGTGTTTGGGCACAGAATATTTCGCAGGAGTTATTGGGACTTTCGATTAACTTAATTTTCTCTAGTTCAACTCCTAGAAGAGAAATTGGTTCTCGTAAAGTTTGGGCGATATAAGCGGCGATATTTTCTGCCGTTGGCACTACCTCAGCAAAATAAGCAATATCTTTATTTAAAAAAGTATGATCAAAAGGCTCAACAATATAATCATCAACAACTTTTTGTAAATTCTCCAAATCTACAATCATACCAGTACGAGAATCAATTTCCCCAGTCACTGATACTTCTAGATGATAGTTATGGCCATGACCATGGGGACGAGCACACTTACCATATATCTTACAGTTTTCTTCGTAACTGAGTTCATTGAGAGCCAGACGATGTGCCGCACTAAAGTGAGTTTTAATAGTTAAATTCGCTTTCATACCGTTTCCTTGATAATCTGTCCAAAGTTCTGGATGTTCAAATAATTGAATATTTACTAGGGGAAGATAGGGTGCTAATCTATCCCAAATTACTCTAGCAAGATTTTCTGTAGTTGGCAGAGTTTGTGTAAATTCTGGCCAAACTTGATTAAGATAGCTGTAGTCAAGTTGACTGGTTACTTCTCGTTTGATAACTTTTTTGACCACTGAGAGATTTTCTACCATACCATATTTGTCTAACTTGCCTCCTAGAGAAACATAGAGAACGTAATTATGTCCATGTCCTGGAAAATTACTTCCTGCCCCAAACCTTTGAAAATTCTCGGCTTCATCTAGTTCTGGCAACCAATAGCGATGGCTTGCAGAAAATTGAGCGCGACGATGAATTATACAGTCCATAGTTTTTTAAATTACAGTAACAAGTCAAATAAAGTTATTCTTATTTCTACCATAAACTATTTATCTGCGATTTGATCTAGTTTAGTTTTTCCCAATTACCAGTAAAATAAGTTAAAATAATATGTTGGACGAAAACTAACACTAGGGTTAAATCCACAGAAGCTTGAAGTGGAGCTAACCCGCTTTTTTTATTGCATTGATTTTGATGACTCATCCAATAGTACCGAAAATTATTGAATTAGCAACTCCAATTGCGGAAAACTTAGGTTTAGAAGTAGTTGGTGCCATTTTTCAAACTAATCAACGGCCTCCCGTGCTACGAATAGATATACGAAATCTTAATGCCAATACTGGTATAGATGACTGTGAAAAAATGAGTAGAGCTATAGAAGAAAGGCTAGAAGTGAGCCAAATGATTGAAGGATCCTACGTACTAGAGGTTTCTAGTCCGGGAATATCTCGAATTTTAACCACAGACAGAGAATTTATCAGCTTCAAAGGCTTTGGTGTAATTATCAAAACTTATACCCCCTATCAAAATAAGAAAGAATGGCGAGGTAATTTAGGAGGGCGCGATGAAGAAGCGGTTTATATTCAACAAAAAGGAAAATTAATCACAATTCCCCGGGAATTGGTAGCACGAGTGCAATTAGACGACAAAACATAACCAAGATAAAAGAATAAATTAGGAGTAAATAATAAATATGTCATTAGTATACTTACCGGGTTTACAAAAAATGATTGACGAAATTAGTAAAAGTCATAACTTACCAAAATCCTCAGTAGAAGAAGCGTTGAGAGAAGCGCTGCTCAAAGGTTATGAACGTTATCGGAGAGCGCAAAATCTGCAAAAACCTAGTTATCAAGAAGACTACTTTGACAATTTTGAAGTGATATTAGATACTGATGAAGAGGGATTTCGTATTCTTTCCACCAAAAAAATAGTTGAAGAAGTAACCGACAGCGATCATCATATCTCTCTTAAGGAAGTACAAGAAGTAGAAAAAGAAGCCCAATTGGGGGACGAAGTAGTTTTAGATGTAACTCCTCCTCAAGATGAATTTGGAAGAATGGCAGCGATTCAAACTAAACAAGTGCTTTCACAAAAACTACGGGATCAACAAAGAAAATTAATTCAAGAAGAATTTCAAGAAATAGAAAACACAGTTTTACAAGCTAAAGTGGTACGTTTTGAACGTCAATCAGTGATTATGCAAGTATCCAGCGGCTTTGGCCAACCAGAAGTAGACGCAGAATTACCAAAACGGGAACAACTACCAAACGATAACTATCGAGCTAACTCTCTATTCAAAGTTTATTTAAAAAAAGTACGTGAAGGCTCTCATCGAGGTCCTCAGTTAATTGTTTCTCGGGCAGATGCCGGATTAGTAGTGTACTTATTTGCCAATGAAGTGCCAGAAATAGAAGAAGAAGTGGTAAGAATTGTGGCCGTAGCTAGAGAAGCAAATCCCCCATCACGTTATGTGGGACCACGTACTAAAATAGCAGTAGACACTCTAGAAAGAGACGTGGATCCGGTAGGATCCTGTATTGGCGCGAAAGGCTCCAGGATTCAAGCGGTGGTAAATGAACTAAAAGGCGAAAAAATAGATGTGATTCGTTGGTCTCCAGATCCATCTACCTACATCTCTAATGCCCTAAGTCCTGCTAGAGTAGACCAAGTAACCTTGGTAAATCCTGACGAACGTCAAGCCTTAGTATTGGTAGCAGCAGACCAACTGAGTCTGGCGATTGGAAAAGAGGGACAAAATGTTAGACTAGCTGCTCGCTTAACAGGTTGGAAAATTGATATAAAAGATGAAAGTAAGTATTCCCAGGAAATTTAACCATCGAAGAGGAATAAAAACAGAGTCAACATCCCACCACTATAATCGGAGTACCGATGATAGTGGGGGCTTGCAAAAGCCTATAGTTGACCAGTCTTAGTTATAATCAAACTACGTTTTTAAAGCGATCACACCCAATACTGCGTAGGTTTTGAATCAAACATATTTCTTCTGAGAAAGCAGGGAGCACCGGAGCAGGGAGCTTCTGAGATGGGTTTTTGGCTTTGTACTTAATCTCCTTTCAACTTTACTCTAATCAATAATTTTCTCTTAACAAAAGCAGTATTGCCATCACACCTACAAATACTTCGCCAGTTTGTAGTACTGTGGTTAACAGTTAAACATCTGTATTTGGGCTAAAGAAGTGCTGTTAACTCGACAAACTTTAAAAACATTGACGAGGCGACCTTTACCCTAGAAATAGGAGTTTTACTTATGCGAGTTTTTGTGTTAGATTCCCAGAAAAAACCATTAAATCCCAGCCATCCTGCTAGAGCTAGAAAGTTACTCAATCAAGGGAAAGCAAGGGTATTTAAACGTTATCCATTTACCATTATCCTTAAGGAGGAAAAACCATTACATACAAACAATAATTTCCAGCTAACGAAAAATGCTATAAATACAATATTAAAACTGCTAACCAAACAGTTCAAGGTATTAGCCACAAATACTGTAAACCTA
>NZ_JALKVM010000211.1:0-14107 GCF_057440575.1 Johannesbaptistia floridana | reverse complement strand
TTGGATTACGATACGGTGACAAAGTTATGGCTGAGAAAGCAGGAAAAACTTACATTGGATGGGTTGGAGGTTTTACTGATGCTAAGGCAAAAAATATTAGCGTTTACGACCACAATTGGCAGCGAATTGGGCAATTTTCTCTCAAGAAAGTTATGTTAATTCGTAGGTCTAATAAACGTAAGCGTTGTTTAAATTACGGGCGACTAAAGTCGTCGGTTCGCCTTTCCTCCCCGCACTAAAGTTACGGGGATTCCAGGCTTTCAATTACTTCTGTTGAAAAGAAAAGCGAACAGCTCATGAAAAGAAACAGATTTTACCCAAGAATCACAAAAATAACTTCTCAACACACACAAGATTTTTAAGGAAATTTTTGAGGAAATTGCATGGCCAAACAAATTATTATCGCGGAACAACATCAAATCGCCGCTGTTTTTTCCGACGATCAAATCGAAGAACTAGTAGTAGCGGCAGGTAATCAACAAGTAAGTGATATTTATTTAGGGTTAGTAGAAAATGTAATTCCAGGAATTGATGCAGCCTTTGTAAATATAGGGGATGCCGAAAGAAATGGTTTTATTCACGTCACAGATTTAGGACCACTGCGCTTGAAAAAAACGGCAGGAGCGATTACCGAACTATTGACACCTCAACAAAAGGTTCTAGTACAGGTAATGAAAGAGCCCACAGGCAACAAGGGACCGAGGTTAACAGGAAATATTAGCTTACCAGGACGTTATTTAGTATTAATGCCCTACGGAAAAGGAGTTAATTTATCAAGAAGAATTAAAAATGAAAATGAGCGAAGTAGACTGAGGGCATTAGCAATTCTCATCAAACCTGCGGGGATGGGGTTACTAGTGAGAACAGAAGCAGATGGAAAAGCAGAAGAAGCCATCATGGAAGACTTAGAAACACTGATGAGTCAATGGGAATATATTCAACAACAAGGAAATAATAGTAAACCACCAGCCCTATTAAATCGAGACGACGACTTTATTCAAAAAGTATTGCGAGATTTATATACAGCAGAAGTTAACCGTATCGTTGTCGATTCCCAAGCAGGATTTAAAAGAGTCAGACAAAACTTAATGAACTGGAGTGGAGGTCGTCCTCCTGAAGGAGTATTGATTGACCATCATCAAGACAATCAATCTATATTAGACTACTTCCGAATCAATGCCGCTATCAAAGAAGCTTTAAAACCGAGAGTAGACCTCCCCTCAGGCGGTTATATTATTATTCAACCCACAGAAGCTTTAACAGTAATAGATGTCAACTCTGGTTCTTTTACCCGTTCAGCCACATCACGAGAAACTGTCCTTTGGACTAACAACGAGGCGGCTACAGAAATAGCTCGTCAACTGCGACTGCGAAACATCGGGGGAGTGATTATCGTTGATTTTATCGATATGGACTCTAGAAAAGACCAACTTAAATTGATAGAGCACTTTACCAAAACTCTGAAATCAGACAAAGCTAGACCTCAAATTGCTCAACTATCAGAATTAGGTTTAGTAGAACTAACCCGTAAACGCCAAGGTAAGAATATTTATGAACTCTTTGGTCAAACCTGTAGTAGTTGTGGTGGTTTAGGTTATTTAGCTCATCTGCCTGGTATTTCTGAAGCTCAATGTTTAGAAAATCAGCTACCTCCAGTGTCAACGGCAGGGGTTGCCCTGGTGAATAAACCACCAGAAAAATCTACACCTCAGGCCCCGATTTTAGCCGAAACTAGCCCAGAAATTGTTGATGAAGATAATAATCAATCTTCCTCTGTAGAATTCATCAATCACCCAGATTATCAAGAAACCGCAATAGGTTCTAACAATATTCGCCGTCGTCGTCGTCGTAGACCTGGAGAAGAAGAATTAAGCATTAACAATAATAATGCTCAAATTAATGAAAAAGAACAAGAAAATAACAATAACACTCCTAAACCCAAAGACAGAGGAGTCTCCCTACGCACAGCTAGACGTGAAGACACTAAAGTCGAAAAAGTCAACATAGAAATGACTCCACTAGAACAGGAAGTTTATGCCCTAATGGGTATTTCTCCCCTAGTTCGTTTAGAAGAAGAATTTTCTAACCCACAATCAGTAATTATTCAGGTAACAGAACCTCAAGACTCAGTACCCGTAGAAACCACTGAAACTACTTCTTCAGGGGAAACAGATTCTCAACCTCAACTGGAAATAGAACTTAAAACTGAAGATAAAACTGAAGATGACTGGGAAGAATCACTCCCTGAACAAGCATTCCCTGAAGAAGCAGAAGTTAAGGTGACTACTCCAGAAGATGAAATACAATTAGATTATGCAGAAAGCGATAGTGAGGAAAATAATTTTGACGAAGGCGATGAGGATATTGATGAAAGCGATGAAAATCGTCCAATTATCCGACGACGTAAACGACGCTCTTCAGCAACAGAAACAACTTAATTACCTCAGTATATTTAGTGACACAGGCAAAAGGGAACAAAAAGTAACCAATTACTACGCTTTTCCTTTATCTAATGAGTCGTCTTAATAAATCTTAAACTCACAAACCCCAGATCTAATAGTACCCTTGAAAAAGAGCTTAAAAATCTCTGTTGAACTCAAAATCAAAAACCATCAAAAAAAGTAAGGAAAAAACTTATGGCAATAGAACGTGGGTCAAAAGTTAGAATACTACGAAAAGAATCTTATTGGTATAAAGATGTTGGTACAGTAGCCAGCATCGATAAAAGCGGTATTCGCTATCCAGTGATTGTACGATTTAACAAAGTTAACTACAGTGGCTATAGCGGTAGCGCCAGTGGCATAAATACCAATAACTTCGCTCTAGAAGAATTAGAAGAAGCATAACTTGCCTGAACTTCCAGAAGTAGAAACAGTCCGGGTTGGCCTTAATCGCTTAACCACTGGAAGGTTAATTTGTGGGGGAGAAGTGTTACTTGAACGGACACTTGCCTATCCCCCTTGTTTAAAAGAGTTTTGGCAAGGAATTACAGGCACAAAAATAGTCTCCTGGCAAAGACGCGGTAAATATCTCCTAGCTAAATTGCAAAGTAATCAAGAAGAATCAGCAGGTTGGTTAGGAGTACATCTAAGAATGACAGGTCAATTACTCTGGGTGGATCAAAACAGTAACCTACACAAACATACTCGTTTACGTTGGTTTTTTGCGGAAGGAAAAGAACTACGTTTCGTAGATACCAGAACCTTTGGCAAGGTTTGGTGGGTACCAAACTCAGTAGAACTGAATACCATAATTACTGGATTAGAAAAACTAGGTCCCGAACCTCTCAGTTCAGATTTCTCAATCGATTATTTAGCAACAAAACTAGCCTACAGTCAACGCAAAATTAAAACACTACTTTTAGATCAAAGTGTCGTCGCAGGTCTAGGTAATATTTATGCCGATGAAGCTTTATTTAAAAGCGGCATTAAACCAGAAAAAACAGCATCAACTCTCCAATTACCAGAAATAACTAAACTACATCAAGCAATAAAACAAGTGTTAACTGATAGCATAGCCCAAGGTGGTACAACTTTTAGCGATTTTGTTAACGTAGTAGGAATTAATGGTAATTACGGTAAAATGGCTTGGGTATATAGACGCGAAGGACAACCTTGTAGAGTTTGTGGCACCATAATCAAAAAATTGAAATTAGCAGGAAGATCAGCTCACTTTTGTCCTCAATGCCAAAAAAACTGAAAAAAATACAAAAAGAATGCAAACAGCTTATGTGATTGGATTGGGAAAATCTGGTAAGGCAGCAGCCCTTCTCCTACAAAAACAGGGTTGGCAAGTAATCGTGAGCGATCGCTCAACGGCTGAGCATTTATACCCAGCTAAACAAAATTTAGAAAACCAAGGGATAATAGTAAAATTAGGAACAATGCCTAGCCTTGAAACTAACTTGCCTCAATTGATTGTGGTAAGTCCCGGCGTTCCCTGGGATATACCTTGGTTAGTAGCAGCACGCGATCGCCATATTGATACCATCGGAGAATTAGAACTAGCTTGGCGTTCTTTACCAGGAATTCCCTGGATAGGGGTCACAGGAACTAACGGTAAAACTACCACCACAGCTCTAATTGCTGATATTTTCGCTACCGCCAACATTAATGCTCCTGCCTGTGGTAATATCGGTTATGCCGCCTGTGAATTAGCTCTTTCTCAAATACCTGAGTGGGTAATCGCAGAAATAAGTAGTTTTCAAATCGAATCATCCCAAGCACTAGCACCCAAAATTGGTGTCTGGACCACTTTCACACCGGATCATCTTAATCGTCACTATACTTTAGACAATTACTATCAAACTAAAGCCAGTTTACTGAGACGTTGTGAACAGAAAATTTTTAATGGTGATGACCCTTATTTGCGCCAAGTTGGTAACAGCGACTGGAAAGATGCCTGTTGGACCAGTATTCAAGGAAAAGATAACTTGATAAGTTCACCCCTTGAGAGTGTATATGTAGAAAACAATCAAGTCATAGCCTTTGGGAAACCCATTCTTCCCCTCAGTTGCTGGAAAATTATTGGCGCCCATAATCTACAAAATTTACTTATGGCCGTAGCTGTAGCTTCTCTAGCCAAGATTGAACCAGAAGTAATTAAAACAGCCGTAAGTAACTTTTCTGGTGTTCCCCACCGCTTAGAATCTATTTGTACAATTAAAAATATTAACTTTGTTAATGATAGTAAGGCTACTAACTATGATGCGGCTACTGTAGCTTTAGTCTCCATTAAAGCTCCCCTCATTCTCATCGCTGGGGGAACAGCAAAAATTGGTGAAGATCGCTCCTGGTTAGAAATGATTAAGCAAAAAGTTGTCTATGTTTTATTAATTGGTGAGGCTGCTTCTACTTTAGCCAACCGTCTCAGTCAGTTTGGCTATGAAAATTACGAAATTGTTAACACTATGGATAGAGCTGTCGAAAAAGCTCTCGAATTAGCTCTACTCAAACAAGTAAGCTTTGTTTTATTATCACCTGCTTGTGCTAGTTTCGACCAGTATCGTAGCTTTGAAGAACGTGGCGATCACTTTCGTCAACTCTGTCTTAATTTAAGCTAAGCTTTGCTAGACAAAAAGTAATTACAAGTATTTCAATTCTCCTCGCTTTTTTAAGAGCGAGGATAAGTTAAAAAACTATAAATTGATATTCTTATAAAACTATTGCCTTTGAGGGTAATTCTACTTCTGATTCAACTTTTGGCTTTGTTTGATCTACTTTGTTGATTTCTGGCTTGCAAAATGAATTTTCTAACAGAACAATATCCTGCAATTTTTCCCAAGTAGTTGTAAAGGCAGGAACAGCTAAAGAGCATGAGCTCCAGTTACTTTGAACAAGTACACCTAGCTGAGAACACATACCGCCTCTTCTTCCTTCCGGACGGTAGTAGTGGCAACAACGGCAAGCAGAAGTCAATGAGTTAGAGGATTTCATAGGATTTTTAAATGTAGGTTTTAACAGTTGATCAATAATGGTGAGTTAGCCATCTTTTCTCTTTAATAATTATCCCCTATTAGTTTAGATTTACTTAAGGGTTAAACCCTATATGCTCTCTACTTTTCGTTGATCCCCTTCCTTTATTTATTTTTATATTCTTTTAATTATTACTTAACAAAGCTATACAGATAATGATTATTCACTTTAATTTTCTCAAACTCAGTATTTTTACATAATTTATAATTTAAAGATAAAATAGTTGGGGATCAATCTTAAGATAGATGGTTTTGCCAAAAAAGCTTTGATAAAAATATATAAACTTTTTTATGATTGAGCAATTTATATCATCCCCAAATAATTAGGGTCTGCTGAAAAAAATAAGTTTATTTGTTAAATTAGTTACAATAAAATGCTTTCTTCACATTTTCCTCTTTTCCTTCTACCTTCTAATATCAAGTCCGTTTAATTAGTTATATTGTTCCCGTCAGGCGGGGGTCGCACCACTATTCCCTGTTTTTGAAGTTCCCTGTTCGGGAGTTCCCTGAATCCGTTAACCTTTGTACCTCAGTAGACTAAAAAACGCTATATTATGAGATATTGATGCAAATACTTAAAAACCCTACTAAATTAAATAAGAATGCCGAGTTGAGTCAAAAAAATATCAGGTTCAGGCAAATTAGGAATCGCCCACCAAGGATTATGCTTAGTTAATTCAGCTAGGGAATAGGATCCAGTAGCTACAGCGATCGCCCTAGCGCCGATGGCTTGACAACACATAATATCGTGGGGGGTATCGCCAATTACGTATACCCTCTCTAAATCCACCTCTCCCGCTATTGTTCGGGAAAGATTCAGGGCATATTCGGCGATCGCCGCCCTTTCTAATCCGTGATCAGCAAAGCCCCCATGAGTGAAGTAACTATTTAAGCCGTAGTAAGTTAATTTTGCCTGGGCCCCTTTCTCTATATTCCCTGTAAGTAACAATGACGTTACATGGGGAAAAGACTTAAGTCGATCTAAAATTTCTTTTACCCCTGTTAATACACGTCCTTGGCGACGGGGTAAACTTTTAGGCAAGTAACTGGCATATAAATCCAAAAGTTGATTAATTTTGCTGGATTCTGGTTCAACTCCTGCGGCTTCAAGAATACCAGCAGCAATGAGGCGATCAGTTAATCCTGCCGTGGGTAGATTGGTCAAATCAAGTTTTTTCCCTGTCACCTCTTTTGCTGCATCTTCTAGGGCAAAAATCCCTGCTCGACTGGTAGTGAGGAGGGTACCATCAATATCCCAAAATAAGATAGTTCGCATGATCAATTTACACTAACTAACTGTACCAGTCACAGGGGAACTAGCGGTAGCATAGTTTTTAACGGGGATACGTCCGGCTAAATAGGCTAAACGGCCCGCCACTGTGGCCATTCCCATAGCTTGAGCCATAGCTGGGGGGTTTTTAGCCAAGGCGATCGCACTGTTAATCAACAGGGCATCTGCTCCCATTTCCATAGAGAAACTTGCCTCACTAGGGGCGCCGATTCCGGCATCTACTACTACAGGAATTTTTGCTTGTTCGATAATTATGGCGATGTTGGCGCTATTGCGAACCCCTTGACCGGAGCCGATTGGAGACCCCAGGGGCATTACGGTAGCGCATCCTACTTCTTCTAGGCGCTTAGCTAAGATTGGATCGGCATTTATATAAGGTAAAACAGCGAACCCTTCTTTTACTAATTGTTCTGCTGCTTCTAGAGTACCAATCGGATCTGGCAACAGATATTTAGGATCTGGGATTACTTCTAACTTGACAAAATTATTATCTTCTTGTCCCAATAGTTTGGCCATTTCTCTGCCTAGACGAGCGACTCTGACTGCTTCTGCTGCGGTTTGACAACCTGCCGTGTTGGGAAGCATCCAAATTTTGCTCCAATCAATAGCTTCTGCTAACCCCTCATGACCGGGGGCTTGAGTTTGGACTCTGCGCACTGCTACTGTTACTATTTCACAACCACTTGCTGCTATACTTTGCTGCATAGCTTCAATACTGGGATATTTCCCTGTTCCTGTCATCAGACGTGAATTAAAGCGTTTGCCTGCAATAATTAAGCTATCGTCTGCTAGTTGTTTAGGTCCAGAATTACTTACTGAAGGTTGAACGGAAGGAATTAAGGCCGTCATAGGTTTAGTTGGGGTTAATGATTGACGAATAAAGCGATCGTAACTAAAATTTTCTAAGATTGGGTCTGATTTTCCCTCTAATATTAGGTTAGAGAGTAATGATGCTGTTACTGGTGCTAGTAAAATACCATTGCGATAATGACCCGTTGCTAAAATTAGGTTATCACAGTTACTGTATCCTAAAATTGGTAGCTCATCTGGGGTAGTTGGTCTAAAACCCCACCAAAAACTCTCTATTGCCCAATCTTCTAACTCTGGATACAGACTAGTAGCTTTGTTTAGTAGGGTTTTTATCCCTGATGGGGTATTATGGGGCTGATAACCTACTTTTTCACTGGTTGCTCCAATCACTAAGCGACCATCTTGGCGAGGTACTAGATAAATTTGTGGTCCATATAGTACTCTTTGCAGGGGTAATTCTCCCTTTTTCGGCATCTCAAGAGCCAGCATTTGGCCTTTGATGGGATGAATAGGCACGGGCAATATTTGACTAGACCAGGATCCTGCTGCTAAAACATAAGTTTGAGCGTAGAAATCCCCTATATTAGTATTTACACTCTCTACCTTTCCTTGTTTTTGGACAATTGCTTTGACCGTTACCCCTGATTCTATCTCTATATCTAGATTTTCTGCTGCTTTGATTAAAGCTGGATATAGGCACTGGGGATCAACTTGTCCATCTTCGGGATACCACCAACCTCCCACTACTTCTTCTCCTATACCTGGTTGAATTAGGTTAATCGCTTGTTTGTCTAACCATAAATTCTCACTATCTCTCTGACTAGGTTGAGAAAATGTCGGCGCTATCAATCCACAGGGCCAATATCCTGTGTCTATATTGGTGATATCTTCTATTTTTCTGATCCATTCTGGATATAACCACCGGGATTTTTTGGCTAATTCTGCCATACTTTTCGGTGATAATTCTTCTGCATCGGGAGCTAACATTCCCGCTGCTGCTAATGTCGCGACTTCTGTCGTGTTTCGAGTTAAAACTTTTACAGTAGCGCCACGTAATTTTATGTCTATGGCGATCGCCAAGCCTATAATGCCACCGCCTATAATTAATACTTCAGTTGTTTTTTGCATAATTTATTTTTAGGGTAAATATTTTTGCACAACATTCCACCCTGTTAAGGATACAAATATAAACGCCAATAGAAGCATAGTGTTTATTGTTATATGTAGCGATCGCGCTTCTGGATTTTTCGGACTTATTTGGCTACCACTTATTCCTGACAATAACACTAATAATACTACTATTAATCCTGCTACTAGGTGAGGTGAGTGTCCTAACTCCCCATAATACCCTATAGTTCCTACTAACCCTATTGTTAACAGTATCAATACTAACACAATCATCGTTGATCCTGTTAGATAATGTAAGGGTCTCAACCACTTTGGACGTGGTTCTTTTTTTACTCGCTTTCTATACATCCAGTATCCACTTATCGATAGTATTAGGTAAGCTATACTTACTAATCCCATCGACCATGCTGCTATTTTCCATAGCCACAGAAAAGAAGGTAGATCCAAAACTTTATTTATCTTAATTTCTCTAATTTTAGATCTATAATATCATCTCTAACCAGTAGCTTTGTCCTAGATAATAAAACCTACACTCCATCTCAATGAAAGAGTGTAGGTGCTTTTATAAGTTGTTTTATATTTTTTGTTAAGCTGAGACTACTAATTTGCTTCCCAATTGCACTGTTTTATTTTCTCGATTTTGTGTTGAAGATAATTCAATTTTTTTTTCCTCTTCTTTTCCCTCGGTTGTGTTTTGGCTACTACCTGTAGCTGTCTCTTCTATTCTTAAACGATCACAAGGTATAGTATCTGATAGTATAGCACTCGCCATCATCCCACAATGAACTTCTAATAAAGCTTCTGAATAACTTTCAAAGACTAAACGTTGTCCTGGAAAAACTACTCTTTCAAAATACCAGTTTTCTATATTCGTAATACGAACTATTTGAACCTTACTACTGGCATTGACATAACAACAGAGTATAGAATCTTTTTTTGTGGTTAGAACAGGATCGATGATCTGGGCCATGATTTTTAAGACAGTTATTTACTAAATTTTCTCTTGACACTTTTAGTTTAGCACTAGTTGATCCCCGACCATTGTAAACAGTAATACAGGATGACCATTTATTTGTAAAATATCTATCTAAAGGTATATTAAATTTCTTGAGCCACTACGCCATTTAACTGATTATCTCCCTAATTTTTCTATTAATTTATATATTATTTTTATTTTTAGAATATTATTCCTTAGACTGAGAGCAAAGCACGAGTACTATTGTACTAATTTAGCGGTCTTAAATAAGAAGAAAAGGGGGAACAGGGAACAGCGGTGGGACAAGATCGCCGATTCCCGGCGAATGCTCACCTTTGACAGGGAACTACCGAACAGTGGGAATTATCAGTTTTTTTAGAGAATTTGATAATATATAGTTTAAATGCGTATTAGCCTAGACAGATTAAGTTAAAGTAAAGTTATGTGAATAAAGTTCTCATAATTTTGTGAAAAGAGGTTAAGATCCACAATTACTAGATCTAAGCTAGATTGTGTCTGAGTAACCTATTTCTGTTTACATAAGCAAAAGTTATCAAATATAAACCATAAAAAAGAAGAAAGAGGGGAAAATATAAAATTAAGCCTAATATATACCCCTAACCTAATAGAAAGCTAAACTAAACTCTGTTTATATTTAAAGAAATGTTAAAAAATTCAATTTTAGAAAGACTTAACAGTCACTACCAAGAAGAAAAAAAACCATTAAACTTAGGAGTTTACTATAAAAACACTTTAGTTGCTCTGTGTCACGCATTAGAAGACTATATTTTAGAATACGTTGGTCAACCCCTGATAATATCGGCTTTTCAACAAGGTAAATGGTATCTACAAGAAGCCAATCGCTACGGAGAACTAGCCAATAAATCAGACAGCATAGTTATTTTAGCAGCAAAAGAGACAGGTTTTAAAGAACATCCGACTAGTCAAAGATCTAATGTTTCCATAGTAAGTTTAGATGAATCAGACCCAGTAGCTCAAGAATGGCATCTAATGATACTATCGCCTAGTTATAGTGCGATGGTGTTGTGTCAAGAACTTTCTGATGAAGACTATGGAAAACAGGGAAAACCTATCCAAGATATGGAACGCAAATTCTATGGTTTTTGGACTTTTGAACCAGAGTTAGTCATAAAAACTATGTATCTAACGGCGAATCATCTTGAAAAAATGAATCCTGATTTAGCTAAGAGTATAGAGCAAAAAATTAGAGGGATAGAAACCAATCAAGAGACTGATCAAGAGACTGATAAGGATCATATCAGTTCAGTAGTGTCGAAAGTACTAACTTATTTAGAAAATAGCCAACAGGATTTGCTGATTACACCAGTAGATGAAAAAGGAAACATTTTCAGTAAAGCATTAGATAACAATCTCTCATCGAACAAAGTACAAGCTTTTCTAAGAATGGCTCAAATTATTGACCAAGCAAATCCAGATAATAATCAAGCAGCCACAGAAGTAGCAAGTTTAGCTGAAGCAATGGGACAATTATTGGATTTACCAGGTTGGCAAGTTAAACGTTTACGTCTAGCAGGGTTATTACACCGCTTGCCACCCCTGCAAATATTTAGCACTGGTCAAAAAGGAAAAAATCCAGTACAAAAGTCAATAAGTAAACAAGCAGATTCCTTACCGAAATCCTCAGTATTGAGAATTATGCCGCAACTAGAGGCGATCACCAAAATTATTACTTACAAAAGTGAACATTGGGACGGGAGTGGCGGTCCAGAGGGACTAAGTTATGATAATATTCCTCTAGAATCAAGAATTTTGACAGTGGCAGCAGACTTTCAAAAATACTTAAACAAATATCGTCATCAGAAAGCAGATAACTCACCAAGTAGAGCCTTACAAGATTGTCAAGAACAAGTGGGTATTATTTATGATCCTAAATTAATACAAGCTCTAGAACTATTAGTATTGGCAATGCAGCAAGGTATGAGTTTACCAGCATTTCAGCCGAAAATAGCTTCAGGGATGTGGCTACTAGAAGAAAATGAACAATCAGTTACAAAAGAACTGGTATAAAAAAATTAAAGACAAAAAAGATGGATTTAGAAAAAATTCGCAGTGGTAAAATACCAGAACTTAGTGGTGTTAACTTAGAGGATGAGGACCTTTCTGGCGCTCATTTAGAGGCAGTGAATCTCTCGGGTGCTATCTTAATTGGAGTTGATTTAGCTAATGCCAATCTCAAGGGTGCTTGTTTAGATGGGGCAACTTTAGTGGGGTCTAATTGTAGTTTATCAGATTTACGAGCTAATTGTCTGGGTAGTAATTTTATGCAGGCAGATCTCACCAGGGCAGATTTACGAGGGAGTAACTTTAGAGGCGCTAATTTGATGGGGGCTCAATTAGTACAAGCTTCTTTCGCAGGGGCTTTTCTGAGTGGTGCTAATTTAACAGGAGCAAATCTACAAGGGGCAGATTTACGCTCTGTAGACTTAAGAGGGGCTAATTTAAATAATGCTAATTTAGCTGGCGCTAATCTATGTCAAGCTGATTTACAAGGGGCTGTCTTAATTGAAGCGAATTTGGAAGAAGCAGACTTAAGAGGCGCTAACTTAGCGGGCGCTAATTTTACAGGTGCTAATCTACTCTGTGCCGAGTTAGAAGGGGTACGTTTAGATGGTACTAATTGGCAAAAAGCTTGTTTAATTGGCACAATAGCTGACAAATAGACAGTATAATTACTTGTGGTGAAGACATCAACAAACTATTGCCGCAAAAAGTCTGTGAGTAAAAAACTATTTCCCTGGAGAAACCTCCTGGTTAGTCCAAAACTGAATCAAAGTCGTCAACTATATTATTGCTTGTTTGCGATCGCCTTTTTACTTTGCTGGAATTGGCCCTTGCTGTTAGCAACCCTTACTTTTTCTGCTACCATGCAGCTTATCTATCGCTGTTTTAATTGGAATTGGGAAAATATCTTTCAGTATTGGCGAAAACTCCCTGAAGGTGAGTCCCGTAAATTTACTCTTGCTGTTTTCATTGGGGGATTAGCTTCACTAGCAGTTTATATAGTTAGTTATATTTTTGTTAGTATTGATAATTTTTGGTTAGCATTGGGCATAATTCTCCAAGGGGGAATTAGTTTACTTACTTGTTTATTATTAGCAGGACAATTATTACTACTACGCCGAGATAAAAATAATTCTCAAATTGATCAGTGGCTTGGAGATTTAACGGCAGTTGAGCCTCTGAAACGCCTGATTGCCGTAAAAAGGTTAATTAGCTTAGTGGAGAAAAACCGTTTGAGTCAAGGGGAAATCGAAGAGTTAACAGAATATTTTCGTTTAATGCTTTCTTATGAAACCGATTCTTTAGTTAAATCAGCAATTGTTACTGGATTTAAAGGTAAATTAAACCTTAAAAATTATCCTCCCTTAAAAATACCTATTGAACTTCAATCTCGACCTATTTCTTTGTATAAAATAGAAGAATAAATATACGAAAAAATTGTGATTATATTTCAACTATTGTGTTATGAGATAATCATCACTTTACTTGTTAGTAATATTGTAGGTTAGTAGGAAATAAGATCTATGAAAAACTCTTATCTATCAATTAGAGTAATACTTATATCAAGTGTAATTTTTGTTGGTTTTTTAAATACAAATTATATAAAGTCCATTAATCACAACTATGCTATTATGCTATAATAAGTATCAGTGTTAATTTATATTTCAAGTTTTTATGACTTCTCGGCAAATCGAAGAATATCCCCAAACATTAGAAGTACGAGTCGCAACATTGGAAAAAGAACTGGCACAAATAAAGCAGATTCTCAATGAATCTATCAAGAAAAAAGAACCTTGGTGGTTACAAGTGGCTGGTAGTTTTGAAAATGATTCTACCTTTGATGAAGCTGTTCGCCTAGGACAAGAATGGCGTAGATCTGCTCAATAGTTTGCCAAGCTTAACAAATGTACATTTTAGATACAGATCATCTTAGCCTTATTCAACTCCACGGCCGCTTTGGAATATCAACGTTTACGGAAAGCTTATCCTCGTCTCGGCAGTATGGATTTAAAGATTGCAGCGATCGCCTTGACTCTAAATGCTATTTTACTTACCTGTAATCAATCAGATTTTGGACAAATTTTAGAGCTACGTCTAGAAAATTGGGCAATACCTTAACAATAGTATAAATCCAAGTCCTTATTAAAGTAAAGAACTCAGATTCAAAAAACTAGCTAGTTAAAAAACTTATGGGAAAAACCTATTATTAGGAATTTTTCAGCTCTTCTTTGGTGTTTTCCACTGCATGTTCTGCTTTAGCTTCAGCTTGTTTGACTTTTCCTTCAGCTTTATCTTCAGGATCGCCAGTTACTTCAGCCATGGTTTCTTGAGCTTTACCGCTTCTAAAAATCTACTCAAATTTACTCAAACAGCAAAATAAGACAGA
>NZ_JALKVM010000210.1:0-14127 GCF_057440575.1 Johannesbaptistia floridana | reverse complement strand
TCGTTTCTACTTCATAATTTAAACTTTCTCCTGCTTTTAATTTTAGTTGTAAAGTTCCGTTATTATCTATTATCTCGAAGCGATTATCACTAACAGTTACTATATTGTTATTAAATTGAGCTTCCGTATCAATATCTACAACTGATATATTACCAATAATTCCACCACTAATATTTTCTTCAATACTCTGATTATCTAATTCTATATCTGTGGGTGGCTGATTAACATTTTCTGAATCACTAAACTGTAACTCAACTATCTTACGACTTCGCCCTATGCCTAAACCATCCCTGTCTACTAATACATCTGCCCCACCTTGATAATAATCAAAACTGATATAACCTTCCTCAACGGCATTTAATCCCTGATAACCAATACTCGTTAGAAGGGCTCGCACATCTAAACTGTCTTCGCTTGGGTTAAAATCAGTGATTAGATCAATGGCATCTCTAATATTGTTGTAAACAAAAATATCGGCACCTGCCCCACCTGTTATCTCATCTTGACCAAAACCCCCAATAATTAAATCATCTTCTGGTGTCCCGAAAATTATATCTCTATTTCTAGTGCCATTAATTTGATTATATCCTGATGCGTCAATGTCATTTGAGATTAGAGCAATTTCTGGATTGACTTGATTAGTAGTTAGTAGATTACTTGTCGCTAAACCATAACCATTATTATTCTCTAAAAGATTATCAGGGGATAAACTCGCTAAATCATCATTATTGTTAGTTAAAATAGGAAAATATGTCATTGTTTTACTCAATAATTCATATATCTAGTAATGATTAAAAGCATTACTAGTTTGTTTATTTTTAAAATTAACTACACTAGAGTGTAGTTTTAAGCTACATTTTTCTAGGGCAAGATGTAATCCATGGTCATCTAATCTAGATAAAATAGTCTAAAACTCTGATTACTTGTCTAAAATCCTACAATTTTTGGTATTTTTTGAAGTAAACTTCAAACACAAGCCTACAAGTACTGCAAGACCGATTATGTTACTTGATTCGGGAGTTGGTTGAGGTTGATTCTGTCGGTTAATGGTTAGATTTTCTACTGATAAAGCTGATGAAATTAAAAAATCATCTATATCCACTACTCCAAAACCTAGAGACACAGTACCAGTTTGGGTAAATTGCTGATTATAACTTTGTAAGCCTGTTTCTTGGTCAAACAAACTAGAATCTAAGGTAGCATCACCTACATCAGCTAGTATATCAACCTGGTCATCCAGGACAATAAAAGCATAATCATTTAATAAACCTCTACCATTTGTAGTGAGAATATCGGCAGTTTCATTAGTTAAAAATCTATAGTCAAAACTGAGAGTATCTCCTGCTTCAACATCAATACTAGTGCTGATTACCGATGAACCTTCTAAAGCGTCTCCTCCTAAATCTAAACTACCAGGTGGTAGTCCAAAAAAATTCTCTAAATCCCCGAAACTATTATCAATTGCTGGATTACCCGAGAAATTGAATGTTCCTGATGGCACACTGAGACCGATATCATCATCTAAATCAGCATCGGTGGATAACTGAAATGTAGCTGAATCTACTAAATTCACGTCTCCCACCATTGTCCAATTGAGACTAATTGCTTGTACTGGTAAAGTTACTGGGATAGTTGATAGTGTTCCTAATAGTATTGTTAATATTCTTTGTTTACTCAAAGTCTCACATTGGCTCTTGTGTAGCATAAAGTACGGTTCGGTATTATTTTGAACTATTTTGAAAAAAATTATAGCTTAAAAATAGCCATTTGAATAAAAATTTATTTTTTTTTATTTCATCAAAAACCATAGGCGATCGCCTTTTTACTCATCTCTAACAAAACCCTCAATAATTAAATCATCTTCTGCTGTGCCGAAACTAATTTTTATTTCAACTAAAGCTATGTATATTACTTCCTGCTTTTTATCTGATTATAGTAAAGTAAAAAAATTGTGCTAACCTATACGATAAGATTAACCAATTGAATCAAATGATTATTGATCGCCAAGGACGTTTATTCGGAAAAATTAGCATTCTTGACTTAGCCGCAGCAGCAGTAATCTTATTAGTGTTAATAGGCATCTTTGTTATTCCTGGACCAACTGGTTCAGTGGCTCAAATTGGCGGCAATCAAACTATAGAAGTAGAAGTACTAGTACGTGGTTTAGGAGTTAACAATATAGAAAAACTGATGCAAGAATTTACAGAAAATCCCCAGGCAAATTTGATTATCCGTAGTCAACCTGCCGGACAAGTTAAGATTGAATCCGCACGAGAATTAGAGAGAACAGTAAGTGTCCCTCAACCGGATGGTACAGTCATAGCATTACCAGATCCCCGGCCAGAAATAGCAATAATTCGGGACTTATTAATTAGCTTGGTTGGTGAAGGCAAAATTGCTAATGATGGAGTTGTCTTAGGGCAGCAAAAAGTAAAAATAGGTACAGGAATAGAGTTAGATGGTAATAGCTATAATTTTAACGGTACAGTAATAGAAGTAAGACCACAGTAAAAATATGCCACTAATTACCACCGGAAAATCATTTATTCGTAATTTAGAAGAAACAAAAGCCTTAGCTGTTTATGCACCGTTAGAAGGAGGCTTTGAAGGTCGCTACCAAAGACGTTTACGCACTAATGGCTATATAACTTTATCGATAACTGCTAGAGGTTTAGGAGATATCGGCGCCTATTTAATGGGAATACATGGGGTGCGACCACCTCATTTAGGGAAAAAAAATATCGCTCAAGATGCAGCCGTAGGACCTGTATACTATGTGCCGGGGATAGTTAGTAATCAATTAGCTAGTTTACCCCCTAAGTCCAAAGGCATAGCCCTATGGATTCTTGAAGGGTACGTACTTTCACGCACAGAAATACAGTATTTAATTGATTTAACTAATATTGAACCACGTTTGAAAATTGTGGTAGAAATGGGAGGAGAGCGTTATTTCCGTTGGCAATCTCTGAGTGAATTATTACAAAGCTAGTTTTTAACTTGGGCAGAGATTTTTTCTGCTCAAATTTGGCTCTCTGTTCATATCTATTCCTTACCGTTAAGTTCTGAATGTATTAACAGTGTAAACAGATTATTGGCGATCGCTATTCCCAATAAAATTAATCCACATCCCAAGAGCATGGAGATAGTAATAGATTCTCCCAGAATCATGGCACCCCAAAGCATAGAAAATAAAGGAATTAAATAAGTAACAGTTAAGGTTTTAGTAACACCAATATTATTAAGTAGCCGAAAATAAATAAGATAAGCTAAAGTAGTAGAAAAAAAAGCTAGACCAATTACTGATAAAATCACTACTACTGTTGGATTTGCTTCTGGGGTGGTAAAAGGCATTAAAGGTAATAATAACATAGCCCCACTTAGTTGACTAATGGTACTAACAGCTAAAGGAGGTACGTCAGATAAATATTTTTTTAGATAAGGAGCAACTATGGCGTACATTAAAGCCGCTGACAATCCTGCTAAAATTGCAGGCATAAAAACATCTGTTGACCCTATAATTCTTCCACTAACTAAAACAATTACTCCGATAAAACCTAAAATAAACCCAGTAATTTTCTGGGCTGACAACTTTTCTTGAAACCAAATTGAGGTAATTAAGAGAGCAAATAAAGGGGTAGTTGAATTTAAGATAGAGGTAAATCCTGCGGGTAAAAATAGAGAGGCAAAAGCAAATAATAAAAAGGGAAGGGCAAAATTAAAACAACCAATAATAGTTAGTAAAATTAGATTGTTTTTTAAATAACGTCCTAAGCCTAATCTCAGAAAAATTGGCAGCAAAAATAAACCCGCTAATAACAACCTCATTTCAATTAACCAAACAGGTCCTAATACTGGTGCCGCAATGCGCATAAATAAAAAAGAGCCGCCCCATAAAGCACCTAGTAGTAAAAGTTCAGCTACTCTCAAAAAACTTATCATAATTTTCAAACTTCAAAATCTTAATTTTTAATAAAAATTTCCCTAAAAATAAAATGAAGCTATACCTATCCTAAGAAAGATTAGGAATAAAACTTACTTTATTGTACAATAAAGTAAAAATTAATTAATTAGTATTTTTTAAGTTTAAACAAATGTTTTGAGAGGGAGTAAAATTCATGTTATTTAAACGTTTTTTCACATTAATTCTGAGTTTATTGTTTTATTGGTTATCTTGGTCAGGAGTAACCCTAGCCCTACCTGCTAACTTTTCCAATTCAGTAGACATTGCCCCCCGAGTCAGTGAATTTCTCTCTTCTTTACCAGAAAATAGCTATTATGCCATCAAAAAGAAGTAGATATATCCTGCAATTATACAAGAAGAACTCAAGTGCGATCGCCTTGTGAGATCATGTCCCTTTAATTAGTTATGATCAAGTTCTACCTTCATACCTTCTTCTTTTCTTTCAGCATAGCTGCCTCGGTGCCTCACAAAGATTTCAAGACTTAACGCTAAGGCATAGCTGTTCATATAGCTTTGATTAACTCTACTGCATCTCGTCCATCTACTTCATCTAGATAAACTTTTACTTTTTCTTCTGTAGCAGTGGGCAACATTTTTCCAGTAAAATCTGGATGAATTGGGACTTCTCGATGTCCTCTATCTACTAATACCAACAGACGAATTAAACTAGGACGTCCATATTCTGTTACTGCATTTAGTGCAGCTCGAATTGTACGCCCTTTGTAAATTACGTCATCTACTAATATTACGGTTTTGTGAGTTAAATCAAAGGGGATTTCGGTTTTTGCGGGAGTACGCAGGGAAATTTTATCTAAATCATCTCTATAGAAGGTAATATCTAATGCTCCTACAGATACTTCTACCTGTTCTAAAATTTTGATTTGATTAGCTAATAAATGAGCTAAAGGGACACCTCTCGTATATATACCTAGTAAAACTAGATTAGAGAGGTCCCCAGATTTTTCAATTACTTCAGAAGCTAGGCGAGTTAGAGTCCGGCGCAATTCCTCCGCCGAGAGAATTTCGATCACTTTGTCCATGACTTAATTGTCCATGATTTAATCTGTAGACACAACAACAACCGTGATATTGTCACTTCCTCCTAGTTCTTTGGCGGCACTGACTAGCTTTTCCGTTGCCTGTTGGGGATTTTCGCTCTCATCGAGAAGTTTTTCGATTAACTCGTCAGGCACTTCTTCGGTTAAGCCATCACTACACAACAGATAGCGATCGCCGCTTTCGCTTTCTATATTTTGTATCTCTATATGATACAGTTCTTGCCGACCTAAACACTGAGACAAAACATGACGCCAGGGATGTTTTTTAGCTTCTTCCTTGGTTAAATCCCCAATTTTTATAGCTCTTCCCACCCAGGTATGGTCATCTGTCAACTGCTGTAGGCTTTGATTGCGCAAGCGATAGAGGCGAGAATCTCCCACATGAGCTATCCAGGTTTTTTCTTGGCGAAATAGGAGCATCACCACGGTGGTTCCCATTTCACCACGTTCAGGATGGAGGGATTGATCCTTTAAGATACTGATATTAGCTATGGTAATAGCTTCTTCTAATAGTTTTTCGGTATCTTCCTCTTTTTCCCAGTTTTCCTCAAGATATTCTCTAATTGCGTTGATAGCGATCGCACTTGCTTCTTGACCGCCTGCGTGTCCTCCCATCCCGTCTGCCACAATAAAGAAGCGACTTTTAGACTCATCCACATAGTAATTATCTTGATTAACTGAGCGAACCATTCCGGTATCTGAAAGTCCGTCAAAGCAAAATTTCATAATCTAATCTACCATCATCAGAACATACGATCTAAGCGGTCAATTCGTCTTAGTAGACGAAATAAATGGAGAGCTATAGCCAAAGCGATTAAAATTGCGCCTATGCCTATTTTTATGTATCCATTAACCATTAAAATAGTAGCACATATAAAGAAACCACTCATCACCACAGCATAGTTATTACTGATTTGAATCATACTCAAGCGACGTATTAAACGGTCTGATTCTTGAGATTTGACTCTGACTAATATGTCTCCCCGCTCTAACTTTTCTATTGTATCCTCTATTTTGCGTGGTAAACCTAAAGCTGTGCTACTTACTTGTGCTGCTTGTCTTCCCAATTCGTCAAAAATAGTGTTACTTAGACCCTTTCCATTGTTACCTTCATTACTAGTGATTAACTCCATTGCAAAGGGTTGAGCTACTTCCATAAAATTAAACTGAGGATCTAATCCTTTGCCTACTCCTTCTAGGGTAGAAAAAGCTCTCATCACAAAGGTAAAAGTTGCTGGAAACCTAAAAGGTTGATCATAAGCTATTTCATAAAGATCTTCACTTATAGAATCTACTGATTGATTCTCAAAGGGTTGATCCATGAAATTATCTAGCATATACTGCACTGAGCGTCTTACTGGTCCCATATCTCCTATTGGTGCTAAAGCCCCTAAGTCTATCAGTGAGCGTACCACTCTATCAGCATTTTTTTCGGCTATGCCAAACAGAGTTTGCATCAGTTTTTCCCTTACATTGGTTTTTATTTGTCCCATCATTCCAAAATCGTAGAAAATCAGGGCCCCATTCGTACTTACTGCTAGATTTCCCGGGTGGGGATCTGCGTGGAAAAATCCATCATTTAGTAGTTGCTGTAAGTAAGCTTCTGCCCCTAGTCTCGCTAGTCTACTTCTGTCTAAACCTGCCGCTTCTAACGCTTCATAGTGACTAATTTTTATTCCCGGCATATATTCTAGTGTTAACACTCGTCTTGCTGTATAACGCCAATATACCTTTGGTACTTTCACCCACTCTTTATTACGAAAGTTACGACGAAAAGTATCTGCGTTGCGCCCTTCGTTGAGGTAGTCAGTTTCCTCCCAGAGGATGCGACAGCATTCTTCATATATCCCTAGCCAATCTCTCCCTTTGCCCCAGCGTGGATGACTTTGGAAGTATTGAGCAATCTTTTTCAGGATAGCTAAATCAATTGTGAATAGTTTTTGTAGACCGGGGCGCTGAATTTTTACTACTACTTCTTGACCGTTGTGTAGTTTAGCTTTATGAACTTGCCCTAAACTAGCTGCCGCTAGGGGAATTGGGTCGAAGCTGGCAAATAGTTTGTTTATTGGTTTTCCTAAATCTTCTTGAATAATTCCACTTGCTTGTTCATAACTAAATGCTGGCACTTGGTCTTGTAGCTTTGACAACTCTTCTACATATTCTATCGGGAATAAGTCAGCTCTTGTAGAAAATAATTGACCTACTTTAATAAAAGTTGGTCCTAATTCTAATAAACTTTTTCTAATCCATACTGCTTGTACTTTGCGACGAGCTGCTAGTTTTTCTTCACTATAGCCGCCTACGGCAAAATAACTCCATTTTTTGCCGTTTCTCCACAGTTTGAATAAGAGACTTAAAACAAATATCCAGATATCAAAACGACGACGATTGCGAGAGTAGTTTTCTTGATTCCAGCGATAAGTATTTTTTCCCCTTTCTGGTCGTGTAATTAATTGAGAAGATGGGGAATTCATAGACTTCGATGTAACAGTTTTGTTAAAGTTTTCAGAAAAAGCAGACACTTTATTTCAATTAAATGGCTTTGTATTTATTATCAATTGGCTATAGTTTAGCAGTAGCTTGATTGAGTTAGCTTGATTGAGTTAGCTTGATTGAGTTAGCTTGATTGAGTTAGCTTGATTGATCAGAATATATTTTCAAATCTGCCCTCAAACGAGCTATTTCTGCTCTCAATTCATCGATCATTTCTTGTCTATCTTGGGGTGATTGTGACCTACTAGTTGTTCTAGTTGTGGAAGTTGTCGAGCTATCTTCTACAACCCCTTGGTTATATAGTTCTCTATCTGCTTTGGCTATCACTTCATTAGTGAATTGACGCAGTTTTTCTCTTTGTTCGGCATCGAATTTACCAACTTCACTGAGAGTTTGGTTGATACTGTCTTCTACTTTCTCACTTATAGTTTCTGCTAGGGCTTTGCCTAGGAAAAAGGCTTTAATTACAGGATTACTCATACAACTAAATTTTTTAATTTAATGTTTCTCTTTCATTATGACAATAAATGAGCAATTAGGCTTTAACTTCTTTTTTATCTTCTCACTCTCTCCCCATGTTAAGAAAGTTAACTAAACTTTAAACTTAATTAAGATTTTCCCTCAATCCTAGGGGATGACTCAATTGTAAGTGCTAAGTTAGAACTTACCTCAAATCATTTTACAGTTTAATTAAAAAACTTTAATCAGATGAAAACAGAAAAAGATCTTTTCGGCGCAGGTTTAACTGCTGCTTTGGGTGCTGGTGTTGTGACTTCCTTTGCCGTCAGTTGTGGTCAAAATCCTCTTACTGCTTTATCAATCACCATTTTTGCGGCAGTTGTCGCGGTAATTTTCCATCAAGCTGACTTAATTTAAATACGTAACTCAAGTCAACGCACATCAACCAGCCTAGTAGATGTGCGTATTTTTATGAGATCATCCCTAAAAAAATTACTAAAATAATCAACATAATTGATAAACTAGCTAACAAATAAGCTCTAGTTCTGAGATTTACCAGTTTACTAGATATTGGACTTTCTAATCTTGGGGATGATTGGGTATAGTTTTCTAATAATTGGTGATAGGTGTCATTGCTTTGTAAATGATTACTTGTTCCAGTGAATAGACCTGGGGTAATATCTTGTTTACCGTTGCGTAAATCTTGAATATATTTAAGTTTGCTCATAACTAAATAGTTATGAGGTTCAAATTGCAGGGATTGACTATAAGCAGCTTCTGCCGCTTCTAATTCACGTATCTCTAACAAAGTTGAACCTTTTCCCGTTAAGGCTTTAGCTAGGTCATATTTACTTATATGAGGACCTAATTCCTTAATCTCTTCGTAGAGTTTTAAAGCTTCCGAGTATTTCTGTAAACCAAACAAGGCTTGGGCTTGTTCAAAGTTAAATTTAGGGTTAGTTGGTTCTAGTTGGCGTCCTTTTTCAAGATATTCTATGGCTTGTTCATATTGTTTCGTTTTGATTTTTAAAAAGCCTAGAAAATAGTAAGCGCGAGGATAAGCCGATTTAATCCAAATAACTGCTTGATTTTGGCCTTGTTTCTTTTTCCAACTACAATATTGGTTATATTCCTGTTGATTCCAAAATTTAACTACCAAACTACCATTTTCTTGATATCTATAGAGATATTCTTGCGGGGTGTTGTCAATGACTTTTTCCAGTAAAGATTCTGCTTTTTTATAATTGTCAACATAAATGGCTTTGGCCGCAAGATCTACAAGTTCTGCGTCTCTTGCTTCTGAGTTAGCTTCTTTGTTTGTACTAAACATGGTTGAGACAAGGGAGTTGGGCCTAGTATATACTCTAGTATAGCAAAATTTATTAGTAAAAAATATGGTCAAACAGCGGGAATTTCTGGCAAGATAATAATGAAAAATAATGATATGGTTGACCTATGAGTAATACCTACACTGTTCAAATTCAACATCAGGGTCAAGAACAGACAATCGAAGTTTCAGAAGCACAAACAGTATTAGATGCAGCTCAAAATGCTGGGATAGATTTACCAAGCTCTTGTCTTGCGGGAGTTTGTACTACTTGTGCTGGTTTAGTTAAATCAGGAACAGTAGAGCAAACTGAGGGGATGGGTTTATCTCCAGAATTGCAAAAACAAGGTTACGCATTGTTGTGTGTATCTTACCCTAGATCTGATTTGGTTGTAGAATCAGAAAAAGAAGATATGGTATATGAGAAACAATTTGGTAGCTCATAAAAAAAAGCAACTTATCCAACAAGTAGAAAAGTAAAGATGACAACTCATTTTATTGAAGCAGAAATTGAACTGCAAGAAGATACTCAAGCCTTACAAAAAGCTATAGAAACAGAATTGTCAACAAAAGGGGAAACTCTACGCTGGGCAATTACTGAAGTAGATGAGGAAAAGCAAAAAGTTCAGGTAGAAGCAATTGTGACTAATTCTTCAACAGGACCATAACTGTGGAAAATCCCTATACAGTTGTACTTATAGTTCCGACGGGGATTGGGGCATCTATAGGTGGTTACGCAGGAGATGCGATGCCAGTGGCCAGGGCGATCGCCAAAATCAGCGATCGCCTAATCACTCATCCCAATGTACTCAATGGAGCACAACTATATTGGTCAGAGCCGAAAATACTCTATGTAGAAGGTTATGCTTTAGACCAATTTGCCCTAGGGAATTGGGGATTACAACCAGTGAGACAAAATACCATTGGTTTGATTTTAGACCAAGCTATAGAACCAGAACTGAGGTTACGGCATCTCCAGGCAGCAGACGCAGTCAGGGCGAGTTTAGGCATAGAAATTAAGGATTACCTGTTAACCGATGCTCCCCTAGAAGTAGAAGTGCGGATAGCTGCCTCGGGGGCTAGTTGGGGTACAATTGGCAACCCTGATAGTCTGTTGAGGGCTACAGAAAAGTTAATCAAGCAGGGAAATGTAGAGGCTATAGCAGTAGTGGCACGCTTCCCAGAAGAAGATTCAGAAGCTTTAGAAAATTATCGCCAAGGAGTGGGAGTAGATGCTATAGCTGGTGCTGAAGCAGTAATTTCCCATCTGATAGTGCGTAATTTTGGTATACCTGCCGCCCATGCACCAGCTTTACAACCTTTGCCTGTAGAGCCGAAACTATCTCCCCGGGCGGCAGCAGAAGAACTGGGATACACATTTTTACCCTGTGTGTTGGTGGGATTGAGTCGCGCACCCAGATTAATTCTTCAGCAGCCAAGTTTTCTTCCTGGGGTAATTTCCTCTCAACAGGTAGATGCCCTGGTTGTACCTGCTGATGCCTGTGGAAGTGCCGCAGTTCTCGGTTTAAGTCAACAAAAGACCAAAATTATCGCCGTGAGAGAAAACCAAACTCAGATGAAAGTTTCTCCCGAATCTTTGGGAATTGAAGCAATTACAGTAGAATCATATATAGAAGCTTTAGGAGTAATTGCAGCGGACCGCGCTGGAGTATCCTTAGAAGCCTTACGTCCTCATCTTCAGTCATTAAATCGAAATCAACAACTATTGTGAATAATTCCAATAACTCTGAATTACAACCCCTAACTCGTATTCAAATTTTAGTTATTATGGGCTTAACTGCCCTAACTCTGTTAATTATAGCTAAATTATGGCAAAAACTAGGCTCTATCGACCTGTTAAATTGGCAGTTAACTAGAGAAGCTCTACTCTGGGGTTTAGCTACTTCTGGGATAATTATTGTTACTAGTAGTTTAATTTATTATCTTTGGCCAGCTTATCGTCATAGCGCTGATAATTATTTAGAGTTAGTGCTGAAACCTCTAGTCTGGTCAGATTTGATTTGGTTAGGTTTGTTACCAGGTTTGAGTGAGGAGTTGTTATTCCGTGGTGTGATTCTGCCAGCTTTTGGCTTCAACTTGGGGGCTTTAATTCTCTCTAGTTGTATTTTTGGTATTTTACACCTAAGTGGTGCCGAACAGTGGCCTTATGCAGTTTGGGCTACTTTTGTGGGCTTTTTATTAGGATACACTGCTCTTCTTACCAATAATCTCGCTGTACCAATTATCGCCCATATTATTACTAATTTTCTCTCTGGTTTCTTATGGAAGTTGAGGCAAAGTTTTAGTTCTTCTTCGTGACGGATATTTAGTCCCGACTCTCCTTTTTGTAATTGGTTTAAGCTTACTCGAAGCAGAGATTGGAAATCACATCCCCAATCTTCTATAAAAGTTAAACTTTTTTGAGTTATAGCAGTAGTTCGTGTTAACAATATTTAAATAAATGATCCCCCCAACCCCCCTTACCAAGGGGGGCTTTATAAGCAACTCACCAAACCCTTGTATAGCAGGGAGCACGGGAGCAGGGAGCAGGGAGCAGGGAGAGGGGTTTTAAGTAAAATTACTGAATTTGCTGATTAACTGTATATGGTAAAAAAGGATGAATAAGCCTAATTTTGCTCTAAATTTTCTAAAACTGGTTTTCCGAAATTTTCTAACTTCAACGAGTTTTTGAACCTTGAAAAGTTCAAAATTGGAAATTTTACCAATTATTTTAAAAGTATTTTCTGGCAAATTTAGTCAAAATAAACTGTATATGCTCAAAAAATCTCGCTGCTACTTGAAAAGTAACATTCAGATAAAGATGCAAGATCTGAATATCGCCTACTTTTATGTAAAAATAGTTTTAAAAATATTTAAATAATATTCTAACTTCAAATATTTAGATAATTGATTATTATACAGACAAGGCTGCTCTAAATAAGCTTTATAGAGTGAATAATCTTGATCAACCTCTTGAATATGCTTAATCACCTCTTCTGGACTACTATAGTCATGGAAATTAATAAAGCTTTTGGGGTTAAAATCTCTATACACTAGGGGATTGCCTCTATATATGGGAATAACCCCTGCTAAAAAAGCATCTACTATTTTTTCTGTAGTATAGCCTCTTCCTTCTGAGTTTTCAAATACTAAAGCAAATTTATAGTTTTGAAAAAACCTCATTTTCTCAAAATGTGCCTCTCTAGTACCTCGAAAGTTTGATTTTGGAGATACTATTTGTCCCCCCATATTATTTAAATGACGTCCCCCAGAATCTACTTTTTTATATTTGCACAACTCTTGAAAGAAATCATCTCTATAGGGGTGTGAACTAGAAACAAGATAGCTACAAAATCCTTTTTTTTGCCAATCTTTGAGTTGATTTTGAATCCGGTAGTTACTATTTATTAAGTCATAAACAGAAATTTCATACCTCATCAAACGAATAAAGTAATAAGGCACTCGAAAATGATGAGGATCTGTGATATCATCTTCGTAGCAAAAAGACAAAGCATAATCGCATTTGCTCATATCTGGACGAATATTTTCCCCAGTATAAAATATTTTAACAGCATCAGTATTGATAGTAGGAGTTTCAAATATTAGCCGTTTTTCTTTACCTACAAAACAAGAAAAAATAACATAGTCTGGATTGCTGGATATTTCAAAATTATAATATGGCAGTAAGAATTTTAAAATACTACTTGGTTGAAAGCCATTCCAAAAGTTAAGAAATTGTATTTTAACAGTCTTTTTGGGTAAAACTTTAAAATCGGTTAATTGAATTTTTTCTATAATTCTATTAATTAAATTCATATATGTATGACTTTTCCGTACTTGTGGTAATCAACAAAACTTATCTATTTCTAACATTTGATAGAGACTAAATGTTTAAAATATCAATAAAATTAATAATTATATAATACTAGTTCATGTGAGGGTTGAGTTTTGAAGTAATAAGTAATGAGTAATGAGTAAAAGAATTGATGTTAAACCCCTAGGATACAAAGATTATAGAGAATTAACCATAAAGAACATTTTTCCTTAAAAATTAGTACATAAGTTCTGGTGGAAGATATGAGATCACGGCAGGTTTAGTTGGCTTATTGAATTTAATATTCTTAATCGGTCTTCCCCTGTATCTGTGGTTAATAGGACCTTGGAAGTTAGCTTATGGAGTTCCGGCGATCGCCATGGCTTTCCTTTGTCTACCTCTTATCTCTACCACTTTGACGCTAATTTTACTTATAACCACCTTTTTTACCTGGATACAGGGTTATTGGCAGCTCGGTAAGCGACTACATTATTCTTTAGTTAGTTTAGCATCTCTATTGTTTATTCCTTTTTTAATCTATTGGAATTTACTCGGTTTTCAATTCTAAATATGAAGTTTTGTATCAAATATTAGCTAGAAGAAAAAATAGTGTTATTCTATGAATAGAAGCAGAAAAAAAGTTTCTGCTGGCAGATAAAACAGGTAGTTTAAATCAAAAGTAAAGAGGTAAGTACGCTGTTTAAATCAATTTCTGTCTCGTTAAAACAAAATAGCAGCAACCCAGTTAGAACTTATATTTCCTAAGATAGTAACAAGGAAGAGAAAAAACTAAAAGTTGATTTTAGTTTAACTTCAAAAAGATTAGTTAAAAAAGGAAATACCTAGGTAAAAAACAAGTTGGTTGCTGCTATTTACATATATAGAAATTATTAAGAAAGTAATTAAGCTACATTTGCTATTCCTTCCAGATATTATATCTTGCCTCAGAAGGGCGCAAGCCTTGCCTCAGAAGGGCGCAAGCCTTGCCTCAGAAGGGCGCAAGCCTTGCCTCAGA
>NZ_JALKVM010000209.1:0-14241 GCF_057440575.1 Johannesbaptistia floridana | reverse complement strand
CAAATGAGCAACTTTTAGCAGTAATGAGTAGATATTTTCAACTGTATTTAGCCCCACCACAATTGGAATCTGAATCAGAAGAATTATAGGCTCTCTTCTCACATCTTCCACCAGTACGTCTGTACTAAATTAACCTCAGAAAAAGTTCATTTCTCTTTAGTCTAAGATCGTAGCAAAGGTCATCCGTTCCCCGGATTTAAAATCCGGGGCGATAGATGACCGCCCATACGCGGTCAACCAATTTTTAAGCGCGATCGCATTAATTCTTTAACTCATTACTTCAAAACTTCAAAACTCATTACTTATTACTTCAAGACTTCAAAACTCATTACTCATTACTCATTACTCATTACTCCAAAACTCATTATTCATCCACCAGTAACATTAGGTATAGATGCAAGATGTGAGTCTTGGCGTTTGCTGCTAAATTGTATCCAATTAAAAACTATTTTAATCGCCTCATAATTGCCGATCGCAAACTACGTACTCTATTCAAACTAAAGAATATTGCTAACACCAGCTTTAGAGGAAATCCTGTTAAACTCACAATTACACTAGCAAAGTTAGGAGAAACAGATTTTATCGGGTAGTTATATTGTTCCATTAAAGAATCATTAATTTGCTGACACCAAAAAATCTCTACATCGTTTAACCCTCCATTACGCCAATTTTCTGCTTTAGTCTTATCAATACCAATTTTTTCTACGTAATCCTGAGTATTAGAAGAACCGATTTGAGGAACTTCTAACAGATTGTCGCTGTAAGAAATATCTAAAAAAGAACAAATTTCTTGAACTTTTTCTCTAGGGTTTAATACAAGATCTTCAAACTGTATCTCTTGTACACGATCATCTTCGACAAATTGTTTAGCTGAATTAATATTGCTATGCCAGAGTTTACTGATTGTGATGGGATGATAATTTATCCAGTAGCGTATACTCTCTTTTTTGGGAATATTATCTGATAAAAAAGGACGTTTCCATCTTCTTTTTTGAGATAATAAAATATCACGAGGATCCCGAACTATATGAAGAACACGGGCTTCAGGAAATGCTTCTAAAATCTCACCAATGTAAAGAATATTTTGTGGTGTTTGTTCACAAGGCCGACTTTTCTGGTTAAGTTGAGTTTCATATTTAAGAAAACTTGCAAAAATAGACACTGGAAACAAAGGTTGAGGTAGCTTTTCAATTATCTGTTTACTTTCTTCTAAAAAATCTTCATCTTTACCTTTACTTAAATAACCATTGCGTTGAGTATTTAACAGTCTTGCAAAAATCCTAGATGCTTCCTCTGAAGAGATTTCTATCTTTTTTTGATCGGGATTCCACATTTCTTCAAAAAAATGAAGTTCGTCAAAAGTAAATATTTCTGGATGACAATTTAGAATTCTACCAACCATTGTGGTTCCGCTACGACTATTACCAACAATGAAAATAGGATTTAATGTGTTAGAGGTATTCATATTTTTTTTATTTATTTATTTATTATACAAGCCAATCAGGTAGATTCGTGTAACCTTTTTGAACTAACTGTTCTTTAAGCTTTTGATTGTATGGAGTGTATAGACAATTAAGATATTCATAGTCATCGTCGCTAAGCTTATCTTTATAGGATTGACTATTAATAATCTGATATATATCTCTTAAGTTTTTTTTAATTCTGGGATGCGATCGCCAAAACTTTTCAAATCTATTATTAATATTTAATGCTATTCTTTGTAACTTTTTATTTTTATACCCTACCGTTTTATTTTCCACTGTTAATTCAGCCTCATCAAACATCTTGGCATCAATTTCTAACCATTCACATATATCTTTCAAAAGTGCTTTTGGATCTTCTTTTAACTCATCAAAAAAAACTACTTTCAGATTCTCATCGAAAATTTCAAACCAGTCACCGAGATAATTAGCATAGAATCCTCCGTCTATACCCCAATAAGTATCGTTTTCTTGCTTTAATTTTTCTTCAAGAGGCATGTTTTTACATGTTTCTATATACTCCTTTATACTTACTGTTTTATCTATTTCTGTCATACTTTTCTTATATTTAAAAAATGATAAAAAGCGATCTATAGGGTTACGTAATATTATCAATATTTTGATATTATTCCCCAGTGTTTTTTCAATAGCTTTAGCTAATTTAGCACCACCTTCAAAATATCCAGGAGTAGCCTCTAAAATATATTTTTGACCTTGACAGTGAGAAAAATATTGACAGTATTGTTGATAAGGATCTATTGCCCCTGTGTATGTTCCTGTATAACGCGAGTCCCACTGATTGTAGCGGTAAAAAGAAAAAAAACAAGTTTCTTTTACCGAGGAACAGCATATTTCTGGATGAAGAGAAAGATAACTGTATATAGAAGTTGTACCTCCTTTAACTACACCCGCTATAACAAAGTTAGGTAAACTTTTATTATTCACATTTAAAATGGTTTTTTCAGTCATATCTATAAAGTTAGTTACTTTCTTAAGTTATCAAAAATATATACAAAAAACTTTTAAAGTGTTTTCCTCATGGAGAAAATTTAGTTTTATGGATTTGAAAAAGGTAAAATGAGGAAAACACTCCCTTTAATTTTTTAAACTTATTTTAATGGCTGTTTCTCTAAAATCTGTATTATAAAATAATTGGTGATATCATCTTATCATAATGTCATGGCATTGCCAAGATGATTAAGAAAAATTTTACGATTAGATTGAGTGAGCGACCCATAGCTAAATTAAGATGATCTGGGGAGGAAAAAGACAAAACTATGACTCAAGTTTTAAAAAAATGTATCTATAGACTCAAAATTAGGATTTATATTAATGAAATTAGGAAAAGATTAAGACAATTTTTAAATTTAAGATATGTACAGAAAAAATTAATGATTTTCAAATTTTGTTGTAATTTAATTATGGGAGTAATTCTTGTTGTGTCTGTGGGATGTCAGACCAAAGTATTCACAGCAAATGAATTACAAATAGCATCATCGACAGCAAAAGGATGGGAAGTAATGCACCCGGGGGGAGGAGGACAAGTACAAGGAATATACTTTGACCCAAATATCGAAGGGAAAATGTTCTTCAACTCAGATATGGAAGGGACAAGTATTAGTTGGGATGGAGGAAACAGTTGGACAAATACAGGAACAGATACACAAAAACACCTGATGCAATTTGTGACAACCGTAGACCCAAAGAATAGTAAAAGAGTGTATAACGGGGGATTAGCAGGATTAGAAATATCCAATGATGGAGGATTAACTTGGGAATATGTAGACTTTTTTGCGAATCAGGAGAATAGAGGGTCAGTAGCAGCGATCGCCGTAAATCCCCAAAATAGCCAAGAAATTTTTGTCGGTCATGGCTGGCAAAATAAAAAAAAGAGACAACTAGACACAGTCAATCAAAAAGAAACGGGACAACGTGCCCTAGCCTATTCCTTAGATGGGGGGAAAACTTGGCAAACCTCAGTTTACGAAAAAACCAAAGGCAATAAAAATACCTATGATGTACAAGTTCATCCAGAAACCGAAAAGATTTACTTAAGTTCTGAAGCAGGAATTTATCAAGGAAATCTCAAGGATAAATCAATAAGTTGGACTCGTATCCAAACACCAGAAGAGGCGACAAGAGTATCAAGAGGCTTAACATTATCAGCCGACGGGGAACATATCTATGCAGTCTATGAAATGCAAGATGGCAACTATGGGCTATTTGGTAGTGAAGTCGGGCAAATATCCTGGCAAAACTTAACTAGTAACCTTCCTAAAGATGTGAGTTGGTGGAGACCAAGAGTAGATAGTCGTGACCTAGGAGACACACATCACCTTTTATTAGGAACCAGAGTAGCTGAGGCTGCCGGATTGCATGAAGCCGTAGTCTCCTGGAATAATGGACAAGCATCCTTAAGTGAAAATTGGCGCAAAATCTTTAATAAAACTGCCGGAACTAAATGGAATTATGACCCAGGTTGGAAAGAAACCAATCCCAGAGTAGGACATTATGGTTATACCCCCGCCAGTTGGCAGGAGCGAAAAGTTTGGACGAGTAGTGATGAGGGAATTTACGAAGGCAACCCCGAAGGAAACATTTACACCGATTGGGAACCTCGTTGGACCAAAAAATTAGCCGATGGTACCTATCAAAGCCGGGGATTTCAATCCACATTTAATTGGTCAATGGATGGAATAAATAACTTTGTAGCCCAAGGACAAGCAGACAATGGATTTGTCTATAGCTTCAATGGTGGTAACAGTTGGCTTCAGGATAACAAACCAGGAAGTGATATTGGAGCCATAGAAATAGTACCTGCTAGTCAACCTATTTTACTTACGGGTGGGGCCTATGTCTACGGTGGTGGATGGCCTGGTAGCAAAGGTTCTTTGTATGCAAGAAAATTAAGCAGTGATACCAGTAAATTTGTCAGTCGGTGGATTTTAATTGGGGGGTCCAACGGGGGTATAAATGGATTAGATGAGAATAAAGGAGGAGGTCCGAGAATTTATAGTATTGCCTATGACCCCTTTGAACCGAACGAGATTTATCTAGGAACAGAAAAAGGAGTTTATTTTCATTCAGACCTGGGGAGTTTAGTCAATGGTAACAACCTGGAAAATTTTGAGCAACTGAATATTTCTGGACAAAATGTCTCGGTGAGAAAAATCATGCCAGATCCCAATTACCAGGACGTACTATATGTCTTGCAGAATAATGGCACTTATCGAGTAGAAAATGCTGGGGAAGCCGGACAAAATTGGTCGAAGATTAGTTCTTTTCGTGCCGTAGGAATGTCAGGAGGAGACCTAGCTGTATGGGATAATGGCCCTCAAACTTATATTGCCACGGGAGATGACGATGGGAATGTATTTATAGCAGATACTTCCGACGGCTTAGACTCTACTGATGATTTTGTCAAAGTTTTAGATTATCAACAGATTTTAGCAACCCGGAGGCCAGAATTAGAGCCTTGGTTTGAACCTAACGATAGCATTGGCATTGGTTCAATTGCTGGGAAAGGAAATCAGATTTTTGTCGCCCTTAATTCAGAAGGTAAACATGGTTATGGAGTGTTGAAAGGAGAAATCCTAGACAATAATCAAGTAATCTGGGAAGATTGGACTAATTCTGGAACTGACAGCGAAATGAAATATTCTCGTTCTCGTCGCTCCGAAATTTTTACCACGGGTGGTCAAGAGTATTTATATGTAGCTAGTAGTGGTATGGGCATGTGGCGTCGTGAGATTAAGGTGGATTCTTCAGGGATTTAGTGACAGGTTTTACTCAGACCAATAACTCAAGATTATTGACCACAAAATGGCCAAGAGAGGCGCTCTCCGCTTTTGCTGGCAATTTTGAGTAAGTTTATTGCACCCCGCTTTAAGTTGTTAAGCATAATTTAGGCCAAAGAGAATTAATATTGAAGAATTTCAATACCATTGATTAAGGGATCTTGTACCTGATGCAAGAACTCAATATTAAGAATTCCATCGGTTACATTGACAACATTACTGATCATTCCTCCAATGTTATGACCAAACTGTTTCGATAAGTCAACATTATCAAGATTGCTTGGTACACTTCCTTCTATGGCTACATCAAATATTCTTTCTCCAGGATTTTTAGCCCCATGCCAGGCATTACCCATAAATAATCGAACTTCGTATTTACCTGGCATAAGTTCATCAAACGCATACTCCATATTTGCTGATGTACTACTATTGTAGCGTTCATTTCTAAAGATATCAACGGGAGTATTTTGAGGTAAAGTTGTTCCCACAATAACTGAGGAAGAAGAATATGTTTTATTGTTACCTGGCTTAATTAGGAATGTGCTGTTGTTATTTAATGTATCTTCTGACCAAGGAATATCTCCATCAAGAGCAGCTATCTCTGGACCTCCTGCATTCACTCGGTACAAAACCTGATTACTACTAGTCGAGGGTGGAATTGGAGAAGATTGCTCTAATTCCTCTTGAGGAGGAAGCTGTGACTCCTCAATTGAGCTATTATCATTAATCTCACGACGCCACATACCCATGCCACTACTAGCTACATATAAATACTCTTGACCACCCGTAGTAAAAATTTCGGAGCGGCGAGAACGAGAATATTTCATTTCGCTATCAGTTCCAGAATTAGTCCAATCTTCCCAGATTACTTGATTATTGTCTAGGATTTCTCCTTTCAACACTCCATAACCATGTTTACCTTCTGAATTAAGGGCGACAAAAATCTGATTTCCTTTCCCAGCAATTGAACCAATGCCAATGCTATCGTTAGGTTCAAACCAAGGCTCTAATTCTGGCCTCCGGGTTGCTAAAATCTGTTGATAATCTAAAACTTTGACAAAATCATCAGTAGAGTCTAAGCCGTCGGAAGTATCTGCTATAAATACATTCCCATCGTCATCTCCCGTGGCAATATAAGTTTGAGGGCCATTATCCCATACAGCTAGGTCTCCTCCTGACATTCCTACGGCACGAAAAGAACTAATCTTCGACCAATTTTGTCCGGCTTCCCCAGCATTTTCTACTCGATAAGTGCCATTATTCTGCAAGACATATAGTACGTCCTGGTAATTGGGATCTGGCATGATTTTTCTCACCGAGACATTTTGTCCAGAAATATTCAGTTGCTCAAAATTTTCCAGGTTGTTACCATTGACTAAACTCCCCAGGTCTGAATGAAAATAAACTCCTTTTTCTGTTCCTAGATAAATCTCGTTCGGTTCAAAGGGGTCATAGGCAATACTATAAATTCTCGGACCTCCTCCTTTATTCTCATCTAATCCATTTATACCCCCGTTGGACCCCCCAATTAAAATCCACCGACTGACAAATTTACTGGTATCACTGCTTAATTTTCTTGCATACAAAGAACCTTTGCTACCAGGCCATCCACCACCGTAGACATAGGCCCCACCCGTAAGTAAAATAGGTTGACTAGCAGGTACTATTTCTATGGCTCCAATATCACTTCCTGGTTTGTTATCCTGAAGCCAACTGTTACCACCATTGAAGCTATAGACAAATCCATTGTCTGCTTGTCCTTGGGCTACAAAGTTATTTATTCCATCCATTGACCAATTAAATGTGGATTGAAATCCCCGGCTTTGATAGGTACCATCGGCTAATTTTTTGGTCCAACGAGGTTCCCAATCGGTGTAAATGTTTCCTTCGGGGTTGCCTTCGTAAATTCCCTCATCACTACTCGTCCAAACTTTTCGCTCCTGCCAACTGGCGGGGGTATAACCATAATGTCCTACTCTGGGATTGGTTTCTTTCCAACCTGGGTCATAATTCCATTTAGTTCCGGCAGTTTTATTAAAGATTTTGCGCCAATTTTCACTTAAGGATGCTTGTCCATTATTCCAGGAGACTACGGCTTCATGCAATCCGGCAGCCTCAGCTACTCTGGTTCCTAATAAAAGGTGATGTGTGTCTCCTAGGTCACGACTATCTACTCTTGGTCTCCACCAACTCACATCTTTAGGAAGGTTACTAGTTAAGTTTTGCCAGGATATTTGCCCGACTTCACTACCAAATAGCCCATAGTTGCCATCTTGCATTTCATAGACTGCATAGATATGTTCCCCGTCGGCTGATAATGTTAAGCCTCTTGATACTCTTGTCGCCCCTTCTGGTGTTTGGATACGAGTCCAACTTATTGATGAACCGTTGAAATTATCATCGAGATTTCCTTGATAAATTCCTGCTTCAGAACTTATGTAAATCTTTTCGGTTTCTGGATGAACTTGTACATCATAGGTATTTTTATTGCCGCTGAATTTTTCGTAAACTGAGGTTTGCCAAGTTGTTCCTCCATCTAAGGAATAGGCTAGGGCTCGTTGTCCTGTTTCTCTTTGATTGACTGTGTCTAGTTGTCTCTTGTTTTTATTTTGCCAGCCATGACCGACAAAAATTTGTTGAGTATTTTTGGGATTTACGGCGATCGCTGCTACTGACCCTCTATTCCCCTGATTCGCAAAAAAATCTACATATTCCCAAGTTAAGCCTCCGTCATTGGATATTTCTAATCCTGCTAATCCCCCGTTATACACTCTGTTACTATTCTTTGGGTCTACGGTTGTCACAAATTGCATCAGGTGTTTTTGTGTATCTGTTCCTGTATTTGTCCAACTGTTTCCTCCATCCCAACTAATACTTGTCCCTTCCATATCTGAGTTGAAGAACATTTTCCCTTCGATATTTGGGTCAAAGTATATTCCTTGTACTTGTCCTCCTCCCCCCGGGTGCATTACTTCCCATCCTTTTTCTGTCGATGATGCTGTATTATTTTGAAGGTTATTTTCTTGTATCATAATTTTTATAATTTTAAATATTTCTCAACTTATTTAAAATTATTCTATTAATTTTAATTCTTCTTAACGACAGAATTAATACCTAAAAACTTTTTGATTATTTTTTAAAATACTGATTTTTAACTAAATATAATCTTTTAAGTGTAATCACTTAAATAACCCTTGACAAGTATTAATTCTAATCATTTAAGCTAAAATTTATTACTTTCAGAACTTCATTGGTAAAATTTAATACTAAATCCGGTTATATATCCTAGTTAAAAATAAGATAAAGCAGTCTATATAGAAAAATTTTTCATCATCAGACATAAAACTTGATACTTTGAAGTTAGAATGACAGAGATTTAAATCTAGGCGATCGCCTCAAAAGTTTCTATTAAAATCAATTCTTCGCCTCCCGCTTTGAATAAAACTACTACAGTTACTTAAAAGCTGAAACTATTACTTGATAAGGTTTTTAAAATATGTAAGTTAATTTTTAAGTATAATTACTTAGTTAATTGTCTCAATAAGTAATTAGTATGCAGCTTGGTAGATCAAAGAAGATATCGCTGATTTTAGATTAATTACTCTGTACAAGGTAACTATTTTTCTTGAAAACTGCTATAACAAAAAAGAAGAAAGTGAAAAAACTGGAGGTATACTTGCGAGCTTTATTAATATATCCTATATTTCCGCCAACTTTTTGGTCCTACGATAAAATTTTGGAATTAGTAAACCGCAAAGTATTGCTACCTCCTCTAGGATTAATTACAGTTGCGGCCATTTTGCCCCAAACTTGGGAATTTAAACTAGTAGATCGCAATATTCGTGCTGTTACCGAAGAGGAATGGGAATGGGCTGAAATTGTTATCTGTAGCGCCATGATTGTGCAAAAAGTAGATTTACTCAATCAAATAGCGGAAGCCAAAGCCAGAGGTAAACTAGTAGCTGTGGGTGGTCCATACGCCACCTCGGTACCAGAAGAAGTATCTAAAGCTGATTTTTTGATACTAGACGAAGGAGAAATTACTCTGCCTCTATTTGTAGAAGCAATTTCTCGGGGAGAAATCCATGGTGTTTTTCGCAGTTCAGAAAAACCAGATGTAACCATAACACCAATACCCCGTTACGATTTACTGGAATTAGACGCCTATGACTCCATGTCGGTACAATTTTCTCGTGGTTGTCCATTTCAATGTGAATTTTGCGATATTATCATTCTCTACGGACGCAAACCTCGCACCAAAACTCCTCAACAACTTTTAAAAGAACTAGACTACCTCTATGAATTGGGATGGCGTAGAGGAATATTTATGGTAGATGATAATTTTATTGGTAATAAACGTAATGTTAAACTTTTACTCAAAGAATTAAAAATTTGGCAACAAGAACATCAATATCCCTTTCGTTTTAACACTGAAGCCTCTGTGGATTTAGCTCAAGATCCTGAATTAATGGAGTTGATGGTAGACTGTAATTTTGACGCAGTGTTTTTAGGAGTAGAAACTCCAGACGAAGAAAGCTTAAAATTAACGAAAAAATATCAAAATACTCGCAATTCCCTGACAGAAACTATTGATACTTTAACTAAAGCAGGTTTAAGACCCATGGCAGGTTTTATCATTGGCTTTGATGGGGAGAAAAAAGGAACCGCTAGTCGGATTATTCAGTTCGTAGAAGAAGCTGCTATACCTACAGCTCTATTTGGTATGTTACAAGCACTTCCTAATACTGCTTTGTGGGATAGATTAGAAAAAGAGGGAAGATTACGGACTGGTGGCAGACAAGATATTAATCAGAGTACTTTGATGAATTTTGTGCCTACTCGTACCATTGATGAAATTGCTGAAGAATATATAGAAGCCTTTTGGCAATTATACGACTCCCATACCTTTTTGAATCGTACCTATCGCTGTTTTCTTAAATTAGGGGCACCTCGGGCCAAAACACCTTTTAAATTACCAGAATTGATTGATTTAAAAGCATTAGCTATAGTTATTTGGCGCCAAGGGATTAAAAGAAGTACCCGTTGGCAGTTTTGGCATCATCTTTTTAGTATTATTAAACATAATACTCCGGTTTGGGAGCATTATCTTACTGTTTGTGCTCATAATGAACATTTTTTAGAATACCGCGAAATCGTACGTAGAGAAATTCAACAACAATTAGAAGAGTTTAAAAAGCGGGAAGAACAAGCAGTTTTAGAAACAAGTGCTTAATTTGGATAACATGTAAATTATATTGAGGAGGACATTAATGGCTGATTATGTTCCCGCCTTAAAAGCCCGTATGGGGGATTGGGAATATTATGTAACAGTGATGAAACTTGGGAAAATAGCTCGTGAATGTAGACTTGCAGACGAAATTCATGCACATAAAGATTTAGATGATTTAATTCAACGAGCAATACAAGACCGTGTGCAAAAGGAAATGGTACCGTATCTTTTGAATGAAACTCAACGTTTTTACGGAGCTTTAGTGGTAGCTGTTTATGGGGGAGAACCGGAATTTTCAGCAGTTCGAGTAGCTGAACATCAATTAATAGATGATCAAGATCGACATAGTTATGGTTTTGGTTTATTACGTTTCGATGGCAGTCAAATTTACTATGCTTTGGATGGACAGCATAGACTTAAATCTATACAAGAAGCCCTTGCTAAAAATCCAGATCTTGCTCAGGAAGAAATTAGTGTAATCATTCTTAAGCATGAACAAACTAAAGAAGGATTAGAAAGAACGAGAAGATTGTTTTCTACACTTAATCGCCGGGCTAAACCAACTTCATTAGGTTTAAATATTGCTATCGATGAAGATGATCCCATAGCAATTGTTACTCGCAGATTAATTAAAGAAAATAAACTACTTCAAGGTTTAGTATTAACTAAATTAGGCTCTAAACAAATATCACCTAATAAGTCTCACGACCCCTATATAACAACAATTTCTGCTTTATATGATACTAATGAAATTTTACTTAGTGCTTATGATGGAGGGTTCAAGATTGATAAAAACTTTAAGCAATTTAGACCTTCTGAAGATGTTCTTGACGAATACTATAACTTTTTAGAAAAGCTGTGGATATTAATGTTAGAAAAATGTCCAGGATTTACAAGTATTTTAGACGGCAAGAAAAAACCAGGAGATATTCGTAAACGCATCAATTCACAAAAATTACAAGCTTTGGATGATTCAGGAAAACCAATAGCCGGAGGTAATGTTTTTGCTCGTCCTATAGGTCAATTTATTATCGCAGAAGTAATTAAACTAGCTTTAATTCAAGGAAAACCTATGGAGGATACTATTGAAGCGATTATGACCAATGTGAATATGGATATTGATCAACCACCATGGGTAAGAGTGATTTGGAATCCCTCTACACAAAAAATTATGGCAAAAAATACCGACAGACAATTGTTAGTATCAATTATTAGTTATTCTCTAGGATTAAAAATTAAATCAAAAGTAAGAGATCTAAAACAGAAGTATCGTGAGTTAGTAGAAGATCCCAAAGCCTCTTTGTTACCACCTATACAATGGTCTGGAAATGTAGACTTGTTTTTTGATGCAGTTGAAAAAAATGAATTTGAAGAAAACTAAATGACTTGAGAAGGTCTTTATCAAGTTTTATTTCCAATGTCCAATAACAGACATAAGCATTACTAAAAGAATTATGGGAATTGAGTCTTGGAGTTTGTAGAATCCGATCATTTCTCCCAAACTTTGCTAGTATACTACCTTAGCTCCCTTAATTTTATACTTTTTTTACAAATAGTCTTTTATTATACATACTGAAATTACCCCAGAAGATAGATTTATAAGTAGATTGTTTTCAAGTAAAATATATTACTATTAAAAGGCAAAACTGCAAAAGCTACTTTATTGGCAATAATAGTTATCCAAAGAGTAACTAGTGAGTATTGTAGCGATCGCTTAAATGATGTTTTCAAAAGCCTATCTGAGTTAGGGGCATATTTGCTTCAACGGCTCGTTAGTACTTATAATAAGAAAATGATTTGCATTAATAAAAAACAATCTAGTCAAAAAAGTAGAAACAAGAGAATCAAAAAATATAATTTATAATGTAGTTTCAATCAATTAAGTCTAGACCAACGTAGTTTTAAAACTAACTTTTAATATGGAAAATTTTTGTCCTAAAAGTTTTTTAATTTTAATTATTGATGACAATGATGATAATTTGAAAATTTTACAATATATTGTCGAAGAAATTGGATACAGAACAATCACTTGTACAGATGCAAATCAAGGGTTAAAAAAAGCCAAGGAAACTTCTCCAGATTTAATATTATTAGATTTAATGATGCCTCATATCAATGGCTTTGAATATTGTAACTTAGTCAAAAATATTCCTCACTTAAAAGACATCCCAATTATTTTCATAACAGCAAGCTGTAGAATAGAAGACTTAACAAAAGCTTTTGCTATGGGAGCTGTTGATTATTTGACTAAACCTTTTAATCGAGTGGAACTTCTTTCTCGTGTCAAAACTCATTTGAAGTTACAAGACACAACTAAGAAATTGAAACAAGCTTTAGCCCAACTACAACAAATGGCCGAAACAGATGTTTTAACAGGTATTTATAATCGGCGTTACTTTTTGGAATATGCGGAGAAAATATTTAATCAAGCTCAAGTTAAAAACACTATTTTTTCAATAATTATCATAGATTTAGACCATTTTAAAAAAATAAACGATACCTATGGTCACTATGTTGGAGATTTAGTTTTAAAAGAATTTGTCGCTAGAACTCAAAAAATTATCTCTGAGTCAGACTGCTTTGCACGCTTTGGTGGAGAAGAATTTATTATTTTATTACAAGGGGCATCTGCTGAAGTAGGTTCAGTTATAGCAAATACTATCCAACAAGTAATAGATAAAGAACCGTTTTTAATTAATAGTCATGTTATTTTTGTAACTGTTAGTCTTGGTGGTTCTACCTATGAAATGAATAAATTTTCTTTAGAACAAATTATTAATCAGGCGGATAATGCTTTATATGAGTCAAAAAAACAAGGTCGTAATCAAGTCAGGTGGAGCAAGTGATTATTCTTTTTTAATATTCCTAATAATAAAAAATCTCCTGAAAAAGATCGCCTTATAAAAATTATAGAACTAAAAGGCGATCTTTTACTTATTTATTACTTAGACCAAAGCACTCCTAAAAAAGTACTAAATAGGCCAACAGGCGAGAATCAATTTTTAAGGGGGTTAGGATCAATTCTTTAACTCATTACTTCAAAACTTCAAATCTTCTTACTTTAAGACTTTAAGACTTCAAGACTTCAAAACTCCTTACTCCTTACTTCAAAACTTCTTACTTCAAAACTCCTTACTCAAAACTCATTACTCAAAACTCATTACTCATTATTCATCCACAAGTAAATGAGTGATAAAGATGCGAGGGCTAAATACAGTTGAAAAATATTTACTCATTACTGCTAAAACTTGCTCATTTGATTAGCTAAATAGCCAGAATGGGTAAGTTTTAGTTGGTTGACAATTAGGGACAAAGGGATAATTGAGAGATAATTACTGTGTTTTCCCCTTGATTATAAGTCGTTTAGTGCGCTAATAGAGAAACTCTCGACCAACTATTGTTTAGCAATGATATAACCCACTTTTCGCACGTCAAATAGTATTATGAAGAGGAGTCAGGAGTCAGAATTCAGGAGTCAGTATATTTTGTTTATATTACACAAAAAATTCCTAGGTTTTTTTGAGTAGAAGTACTCAGATTTTTTTAAGTACTTTTGTATTTTTAAATAACTTAAAATATTCTTAAAGCTTACTAAGTATTAATTACTAACTCCTGACTCCTGGCTCCTGGCTCCTGACTCCTTTTTTCCAGGTTACAATTAGAAGTGCGTATGGGTCAGATATAATATTGATACTTAAGTGGTTGTTGATGATGGTGAAAAAAAAATCTAATA
>NZ_JALKVM010000208.1:0-2120 GCF_057440575.1 Johannesbaptistia floridana | reverse complement strand
TTTTCAGGTCAAGTGCTTTGTAAGTGGTAGCATGGTTTCCTTGGCCTAAAACACTCATTAGTTGGTAGCGTTGAGCGATAATTTCATGGGTTACAGAATTCATAGTCATAGGTTTATAACTAGTATATTCTTCAATTGTAGCCTGTAATCTTCAATTTAAATTCATACCAATACTTGTGAATTAGTGCTTTTTTAGATTTTGTCTAAGAAATTAATGTATATTACTATACATTTTATCCACTCCCGTGCTCCGGTGCTCCCTGCTATAACTAGGCGATCGCTTCCTGGTGGAAAATCCCAGGCTAAGAGCAAAGTACTAATACTTTTGTACTAAATTATTTTAATTTAAAAGTTTATTGGGCTAAAGCCCAACTACAAACTTATCTTTCAGTTTAAAAATTTAACTCCTACATAGCATTTTTCCTCTCTCGTGAGGTTATCTTCACTTTTTAGGTGAGCTAACCATTAGCTATGATGATAATGAGGGTATTATTAATAGCTAAATATGATTGAAAATAATAATATTAATGATTCTATAGTAGATCAAGAGATTGCCAAATCTGAAAACAAGCCGGGTAAACTAAACTGGTTATCCAATTTATTGCCCTTTACCAAAATATCGGAAAAGGTATCTAGTTGGTTTAACGTCTCAGAAACTGAATTGGCAGATATCTTGTCAACTGTGCGCCAAGAATTACCTACCACTCAAGCTTTTTTAATTGGTAAACCCCAAGCGGGAAAAAGCTCAATTGTGCGTGGTTTAACGGGAGTTTCAGCAGAGATTGTGGGAGAAGGTTTTCGCCCGCACACTCAAAATACTCAACGTTATAATTATCCCTGTGATGATTTACCCCTATTAATTTTTACTGATACGGTTGGTTTAGGAGATATTAATCAAAATACTGCCAAAATTATTGAAGAATTAGGGAATGATTTACAACAACCTAGTCGTGGTGCCAAAATCATGATTCTCACCGTTAAGATTAATGATTTTGCTACAGATACCCTGCGGGAGGTGGCTAAGCAACTGAGAAAAGAATATTCAAGTATTCCCTGTATTTTAGTAGTTACTTGTGTACATGAATTGTATGAAAGTATAGATACACAACATGCTGAATATCCACCCCAAGGAGAAGATATTCAAAGGGCTTTTACTGCTATAGAAGAGGATTTTACTGGCTTATACGATCGCTCCTGTATAATTGATTTTACCAAGGAAGAAGATGGTTATGATCCAGTTTTTTACGGCTTAGAAGCCCTCAGAGATAATTTAGCAGAATTACTCCCAGAGGCTGAAGCCCAAGCCATACACCAACTCATGGCCAATGAGGCTACGGAAAAAATTGGTAACCTCTATAAAGATGTGGCACGTCGCTATATCTTGGCTTTTTCTCTCATGGCTGCTACTATTGCCGCTGTGCCTTTACCCTTTGCTACTATGCCCGTCTTAACAAGTCTACAAGTATCTTTAGTCGGCTTGATTGGTAAACTATATGGTCAAGTATTGACGCCTTCTCAAGCGGGAGGAATAGTAAGTGCGATCGCCGGAGGATTCCTCGCCCAAGCAGTAGGTAGAGAATTAATTAAATTTATCCCGGGGTTTGGTAGTGTGATTGCAGCATCTTGGGCTGCTGCCTATACCTGGGCACTTGGGGAAGGAGTATGTGTTTATTTTGGGGATCTAATGGGGGGCAAAAAGCCTAACCCAGATAAAATTCAGCAGGTAATGAAGGAAGCTTTTAGTGTGGCTAAGAAGAAATTTAAACAGGGAAAATTTCAAGCTACACCGGATTAATAGCATCATAAATAGATGAATAATCCTGCTCCCCCAAACCCTGAGTAATAGCAGTGGTAACTATCTCTCTAATACCAGTTAAACCGCTTCTAAAAATCTACTCAAATTTACTCAAACAGCAAAATAAGACAGAAAAAAGTCAGCGGTATATCTTTTGCCATGTAAAGTGTTTTTACTCCTTGCCAATTACTCGGTACTCTGTATCACTGACACAGACTCAATAATTCGCTTAACCTTACATGCCCAGTTAGGGTACACTTCCATACGATAAAAGGTATCCCTCTTTATGTATCCAAGTTCAGCTTTAAATAGTTTATTTAGTTGA
>NZ_JALKVM010000207.1:0-14259 GCF_057440575.1 Johannesbaptistia floridana | reverse complement strand
AGTAATTATCTCTCAATTATCCCTTTGTCCCTAATTGTCAACCAACTAAAACTTATCCATTATGGCTATTTAGCTAATCAAATGAACAATTTTTAGCAGTAATGAGTAGATATTTTTCAACTGTTTTTAGCCCTTGGGATTCCTGTTTATTCCTTTGAGAGTTCCTGCTTTTGCTTTCTTGGGTTTTTGGTTTCTACAACAGGCTTTTAATGGTATAGCTTCATTTAACACTAGTGTGAGTATAGGCATGGAAGAAGGAGGTGTGGCCTATTGGGCACACGCGGGAGGCTTTGTATTCGGTATTATTTTAGCACCAATACTGGGCCTGTTTAAGCCTAATTCTCCAAGATGAATCCAAAAATTTAATCAGAGTTAACTATCAGATTGGTCTTCACTTTCGGTTCTCATCCTGACTGATTCCCCATGAGAAGGTAATCCCTCTGCTTCTGCTAAAGCTTGAATCGCTTTGCTTGCCTTTTTTAAAGCTTGGGGAGAATACTGAATTAAACTAGAATGCTTCATAAAAGTTTCTACCCCTAAAGCCGAAGCATAACGAGCCGCCCCAGAAGTGGGAAGAGTATGATTAGGTCCAGCTAAATAGTCTCCTACAGCTTCTGGGGTAGAATTACCGAGAAAAATTGCTCCCGCATGACGGATAGATTCAACTAAATCCCAGGGGTCTACTACTTCTAACTCTAAATGCTCCGGCGCAAATAAATTAGATAATTCTGAAGCGGTTTGTAGAGAGTCAACCACAATGATTAAGCCATAGTGAGCTAACGCTTTTTCTGTAGCTATTTTCTTCGGATGATTCTCTAGTTGTTCTTTTACTGCTATTTGTACTTGCTTAGCTATTCCCTCATCAGTGGTAATCAAAATAGCCGATGCCATGGGATCATGTTCTGCTTGCGCTAGTAAATCACAGGCTAGATGTTGGGGATTAGCATGGTGGTCAGCAATAATCAATACTTCCGAAGGTCCTGCTAGAGAATCAATTCCTACCCGCCCGTATACCATCTTTTTGGCTAGAGTCACGTAAATATTTCCTGGACCTGTGATGACATCAACCTTTGGTATGGTTTCTGTGCCATAGGCTAAAGCTGCGATCGCCTGAGCACCCCCTACCCGATATATTTCACTTACTCCCGCTTCACTTGCTGCTACTAATACTGCCGGATTAATTTCTTTACTATTACTCGGTGGCGTTACCATCACCACTTTTTCTACTTTGGCTACCTTCGCCGGAATCGCATTCATTAACACTGTACTTGGGTAAGCCGCCCTTCCCCCTGGTACGTATAATCCCGCACTATCTACTGGTGTATAGCGTTTTCCTAATACCACTTCATCTGGTCCAAAATTTACCCAAGATTTAGGTATTCTTTGCCTATGAAACGCTTCAATGTTGGCACAAGCTAGTCTGATGGATTCCAACAAAGTTCTCGAAATTTTTTGGTACGCTGCATCTAACTCAGATCCACTTACTTTTAACTCCTCAGTGGTTAATTTTTGTCTGTCAAACTTTTCTGTATACTCCAGCAGTGCTTGATTACCCCTTGACTTGACATCATTGACAATTTCTCTTACAGCATTTTCTCGCTCACTAATGTTTTCATCGTAATTGCGATCGCTGATGCGACCCAATTCTATTTTTGCCTCGTTCTCTTTAGTAATTATTCGCAGCATAGAGTTTTAACACCTTTCTTCGCTACTACCCAAAATGTGAGTGATTAATTTGGTTAGCACTTTCTCACCACTGAGTAGCTCACTTTCCCTGTTTTACTCACTCTTCTAGCTTACCTCGTATTTTTCCAAGATTGTTTAAATCTCCCCTTTTTGTTTTCCGATTTATCATCTTTCCGCCCTCATGGAGACTCTCGCTAAACCTCTCATCAGGTTAGCGATGAAAGGAAATGAGGGACCATTATTATGTTGCATAGTTATATCCATCTGATTTGTGAATAGGTTTACATTACAATTATTGTTTGTATGTAATGGTTTTTCCTCCTTAAGAATAATGGTAAATGGATAACGTTTAAATACGCTTGCTTTCCCTTGATTGAGAACTTTCTAGCTCTTCCAGGATGGCTTGGATTCAATGGTTTTTTGTGGGAATCTAAGACAAAAACTCCCATGAGTTTAACTCCTATTTCTAGGGTAAAGGTCGCCTCGTCAATGTTTTTAAAGTTTGTCAAGTTAACAGCACTTCTTTATCCCAAATACAGATGTTTAACTTTTAACCACAGAAGCTACAAACTGGCGAGGTATTTGTAGTGTGATGAATTTAAAAACGTAGTTGTTAAAGAACTAAGACTGGTCAACTATAGGCTTTTGCAAGCCTTCACGATAATCGGTACTCCGATGATCGTGGTGGGATGTTGATCTTAGTCTATGCTATAATTATTTACGTAAACCTAATTGACTTTTATTTTTCCCTTGTCAACCACTACTATTAATTGTTATAATACTTTTTCGGTGAATTTTCAATCTAAAAAATTAATTTTATTAGGATAACTGTGGCTAATATCAAATCGGCAATTAAACGCAGCCAAATCGCTGAACGGAACCGCCTGCGGAACAAAAACTATAAATCCGCGGTCAAAACTTTAATGAAAAAATATTTCCAAGCTGTAGAAGAATACGGCAAATCTCCTAACCAAGAACAACTGAAGTTAGTTGAAGAATCAATTTCAGCAGCATATAGTAAAATAGATAAGGCGGTAAAAAGAGGGGTATACCATAAAAATAATGGAGCGAGAAAAAAAGCCCGCCTAGCTAGAGTCATGAAAGCTACAATAACAGAAAACCAAACAGAAACAGCAGTAGCAGAGTAAACCTGTAGCAAAATTTTCAACACCTCTCAATCTCTAACTCTCAATCTCTAAGGAACAATATTTTAAAAAGAGTAAATGCAGTTAATAGACAGTCATGTTCACCTTAACTATGAAGTCTTTCAAGAAGATTTAGAGTTACTGCAAGCTCGTTGGCGAGAAGCCGGGGTAACTCAACTAGTCCATTCCTGTGTGGAACCAGCAGAATTTACAAGCATCCAAGCTTTAGCTGATACTTTTCCAGAACTATCCATGGCAGTAGGGTTACACCCCCTAGATGTAGAAAAATGGCAACCAGAAAGTTACCAAGAAATCAAGAGATTAGCTCAATCAGATGAGCGGGTAGTGGCAATTGGAGAAACAGGTTTAGATTACCACAAAGCTGATAATTGTGATTTACAAAAAAAAGCATGTTATGAACAATTAAAGATAGCTCAAGAGTTAGATAAACCAGTAATAATCCATTGTCGCGACGCCGCCGAAGACCTGCGGGAGATGCTGTGGGAATTTCAACAGCAACAGCCAAAACTCAAGCCAAAACTCAAGGGTGTAATGCACTGTTGGGGTGGAACTCCCGTAGAAACTGAGTGGTTTTTAGATTTAGGATTTTATATCAGCTTTAGTGGCATTGTAACCTTTAAAAATGCCAAACAAGTACAAGAAAGCGCAAAAATGGTACCAGAAGACCGCCTGCTGATAGAAACAGACTGCCCCTTCTTAGCGCCAGTACCAAAAAGAGGGAAGAGAAATGAACCAGCAAATGTTCTTCATGTAGCAAAATTTCTGGCCAATCTAAGACAAGTAGAATTAGAAACTCTAGCGAAACAAACAACTAAAAATGCTCAAGAATTATTTAAGTTAAAAAAATAACTCCATCCAATACTAGAAGCACAATTTTAGAGAAAAAAGCAATTTATCTCAATCTCAAGTGCAAAAGCAAAACAAACCTTACTATTCAATCATTACTATTGTCAAGGGAACTAAAACCAAAAAAAGATGAGTAATACAAAACAAAATCTCCTGCTAGACCTGATTGAAATTCAACGTTCAAGTTTTCGCTGGTTTCTCGAAGAAGGTTTAATAGAAGAACTAGAAAGCTTTTCACCCATTAGAGATTATACAGGAAAATTAGAACTTCATTTTATCGGCAAAGAATATAAATTAAAAGAACCAAAATACGACGTTAACGAAGCAAAACGTCGAGACAGTAGCTATGCGGTGCAGATGTACGTACCTACTAGGTTACAAAACAAAGAAACAGGAGAAATAAAAGAACAAGAAGTATTTATTGGGGATTTACCCCTAATGACAGAAAGAGGCACATTTATAATTAATGGTGCCGAAAGAGTAATAGTGAATCAAATAGTACGTTCTCCGGGAGTATACTATAAATCAGAAGTAGATAAAAACGGAAGACGTACTTATTCAGCCTCATTGATACCTAATAGAGGCGCCTGGCTAAAATTTGAAACCGACAAAAACGGGATTGTCTGGGTAAGAATCGATAAAACTCGTAAATTATCAGCTCAAGTATTACTAAAAGCCATTGGACTAAGTGATGGAGAAATATTTGACTCCTTGCGCCATCCAGAATACTATATGAAGACCCTGGAAAAAGAAGGCAATCCTACAGAAGAAGAAGCTTTAATAGATTTATACCGGAAACTAAGACCAGGAGAACCACCAACAGTAGCAGGAGGACAGCAACTATTAGAAGCTCGATTCTTCGATAACAAAAGATATGACCTAGGTAAAGTAGGTAGATATAAACTGAATAAAAAACTGCGACTGAATGTAGCAGACACAGAGAGAGTACTAACAACTGTTGACATATTAGCAGTAATTGATTATTTAATCAATTTAGAATTTGATATGGGGAGTATAGACGATATCGACCACCTAGGTAATCGTCGAGTACGTTCCGTAGGAGAATTGCTGCAAAACCAAGTAAGAGTGGGTTTAAGTCGTCTCGAAAGAATTATTAGAGAAAGAATGACAGTGAGTGAACCAGAAAATCTCACACCAACATCTCTAGTGAATCCAAAACCATTAGTAGCAGCGATAAAAGAATTCTTTGGTTCCTCCCAATTATCTCAATTTATGGACCAAACTAATCCTTTAGCAGAATTAACCCACAAAAGAAGAATATCAGCTTTAGGACCAGGGGGATTGACCAGGGAAAGAGCAGGCTTTGCCGTGAGGGATATTCACCCATCTCACTACGGCCGTATCTGTCCAGTAGAAACACCAGAAGGTCCTAATGCAGGCTTAATCGGTTCCTTAGCTACCTACGCAAGAATAAACCCCTATGGATTTATAGAAACCCCTTACTATAGAGCTCAAAATGGGAAAGTATACAAACATGAACCACCAGTATACTTAACAGCAGATGAAGAAGATGACCTGCGCGTAGCACCTGGGGACGTACCAACAGACGACGAAGGGAAGATAATAGATAGCACAGTACCAGTAAGATACAGACAAGAATTTTCTATTACTACCCCGGAACAAGTAGACTATGTAGCAGTTTCACCAGTACAAATTGTCTCAGTAGCAACATCGTTAATTCCATTTTTAGAGCACGATGATGCCAACCGAGCCTTGATGGGGTCCAATATGCAGCGTCAGGCAGTACCTCTGTTAAGACCAGAAAGACCTCTGGTAGGAACAGGCTTAGAAGCTCAAGCAGCTAGAGACTCAGGAATGGTAATTATCGCCCAATTTGACGGAGTTATTACCTATGTAGACGCAGAGAGAATTAGAATAAAAGAAATTGAAAAACCAGGAAATGGAAGCAGTGCAAAAACTCCAAGAGAGGTAGAATATGCCCTACAAAAATATAGCCGTTCTAACCAAGATACCTGTTTAAATCAAAGACCTCTAGTATATCCAGGAGAAGAAGTATGTAGAGGTCAAGTGTTAGCAGATGGGTCCTCTACAGAAGGGGCAGAAATAGCTTTAGGTCAAAATATCCTAGTAGCTTATATGCCCTGGGAAGGTTATAACTATGAAGACGCGATTTTGATTAGTGAAAGATTAGTATATGACGATGTCTATACCAGTATCCACATAGAAAAACACGAAATAGAAGCCCGTCAAACTAAACTAGGACCAGAAGAAATCACCAGGGAAATACCAAATGTAGGAGAAGAGGCCCTGAGAAATCTTGACGAAGATGGCGTAATTAGAGTGGGCGCTTGGGTAGAATCAGGAGACATATTAGTAGGAAAAGTAACACCAAAAGGAGAATCAGACCAGCCACCAGAAGAAAAATTATTAAGGGCTATATTCGGAGAAAAAGCCCGGGATGTGCGAGATAACTCCTTGAGAGTTCCTAACGGGGAAAAAGGTAGAGTAGTGGATGTGCGAGTGTTTACTCGGGAACACGGAGACGAACTGCCCCCAGGCGCTAATATGGTAGTACGGGTATACGTAGCTCAAAAACGCAAAATTCAAGTGGGAGATAAAATGGCAGGACGACACGGGAACAAAGGCATTATTTCCCGCATTATGTCCATAGAAGATATGCCCTATCTACCGGACGGAACTCCCGTAGATATAGTACTAAATCCCCTAGGGGTGCCAAGTAGGATGAACGTAGGTCAAGTATTTGAATGCCTGTTAGGATGGGCAGGAGAAAATCTCAACGTTCGCTTCAAAATGACACCATTTGACGAAATGCACGCTGAAGAAGCTTCGAGAAATACAGTAAATAGTCTCTTAGAAGAAGGGTCACGTCGCCCAAACAAAGAATGGATTTATAATCCAGAAAATCCGGGGAAAATTCAAGTATACGATGGCAGAACAGGAGAACCCTTTGACCATCCTGTAACTGTGGGGAAAGCATATATGCTGAAATTAGTTCACCTAGTAGATGATAAAATTCACGCCCGCTCCACAGGTCCATACTCCTTGGTGACACAACAACCCTTAGGAGGAAAAGCTCAACAAGGAGGTCAACGATTCGGAGAAATGGAAGTATGGGCCCTAGAAGCTTATGGAGCAGCGTATACCCTGCAAGAATTATTGACAGTAAAATCAGATGATATGCAAGGTCGCAATGAAGCTCTAAATGCTATCGTAAAAGGCAAACCAATCCCACGCCCAGGAACACCAGAATCATTTAAAGTACTAATGCGAGAACTACAATCTTTAGGGTTAGATATAGCAGTTCATAAAATTGAAACCACCCCAGAAGGTAGCACAAGAGATAAAGAAGTAAACTTGATGGCCGATGTCAAAAGCTCAAAAGCTCCTAATCGTCCAACCTACGAATCTTTTAGTACAGAAGTGAACGAAGATGTAGAACAGTCATGAGTAGTAACCGCCTCAGGGCGGTAAGCTCCCTTGTACCGGATTGAAAATACGGGGAAGGGATGACTGATAAAGAATAACTATTGTTTTAAGGAAAAGTCAGGGTAAATATGGTATTCTACAACAAAATTATAGACAAAAAAGGGCTGAAAAAATTAATCGCTTGGGCATTTAGTAACTATGGCTCAGCTCGGACAGCTCAAGTGGCTGACGAACTAAAAGCCCTAGGATTTCATTACGCCACTAAAGCAGCAGTGTCCATTAGTGTGGAAGATTTACAGGTACCACCAAAAAAACGGGAAATGCTGGAGAGCGCCGAAGAAGAAATAGATAAAACAGAAACAAGATACGCTAAAGGCGAAATTACAGAAGTAGAACGCTTTCAGAAAGTAATTGATACCTGGAATAGTACCTCAGAAGCCCTGAAAGATGAAGTAGTAAAAAACTTTAGAGAAACTAATCCCCTGAATTCAGTATACATGATGGCTTTCTCGGGAGCTAGAGGAAATATGAGCCAAGTACGCCAACTCGTAGGAATGCGAGGCTTGATGGCTAATCCTCAAGGAGAAATTATTGACTTACCAATTAAAACTAACTTTCGGGAAGGATTGACAGTAACAGAGTATATTATTTCTTCTTATGGTGCGAGAAAAGGATTGGTAGATACAGCCCTGCGCACAGCAGACTCAGGATACTTGACCCGACGATTAGTAGATGTTTCTCAAGACATGATTGTTAGAGAAATAGACTGTGGAACCCAAAGAAGCATCACCATATCCTCAATGATGAGCGGCGATCGCGTAGTGATTCCCCTCTCAGATCGTCTCTTTGGTCGTGTCCTCGCAGAAGATGTGATCGACCCAAAGACTCAAGAAGTAATAGGGAAACAAAATCAGGATATTGATCAAGACCTATCTCTGCGAATTGGGAAAGCAGTAAAACAAGTAAAAGTGCGCTCCGCCTTAACCTGTGAAGCCGCCCGTTCTGTGTGTCAGAAATGTTACGGATGGTCCTTAGCCCATGGTCACCTAGTAGATATAGGAGAAGCAGTAGGAATTATTGCCGCTCAATCAATCGGGGAACCAGGAACTCAGTTAACCATGCGTACCTTCCATACAGGAGGAGTATTCACCGGAGAAGTAGCCCGTCAAGAAAAAGCTAAACATCCAGGAAAACTAGTATTCGGTAAAGTAGCCACTCGCAAAGTAAGAACCAGACACGGAGACGAAGTAGAACAGGTAGAAATTCCTGGTGATATCATCATCGAAGGAGAAAGAGAAAAAACTAAAATTAGCGTAACTCCAGGGTCAGTAATCTATGGGAAAGAAGGAGAAACAGTAACAACAGGTCAATTACTAGTAGAAGTAGCCTCAGCTAAACATCAAAAATCAACAGAAAAAGCCACCAAAGACGTAGCCTCAGACCTAGCAGGAGAAGTACTCTACGCCGACTTAAGTTCCGAAGAAAAAGTAGACCGCCAAGGGAATACAACCAGAACCGCCAGCAGAGGAGGCTTACTCTGGATTTTATCTGGTGAAGTTTATAATCTGCCCCCGGGAGCTGAATCCGTAGTTAAAAACGGAGACAAAGTAGAAATAGGGACGATATTAGCAGAAACTACCCTAAAAACTAGCTCTGGAGGAGTAGTAAGACTAAAACCAGACGCTAGGGAAGTAGAAATTATTACAGCTTCCGTCATCCTAGACCAAGCAGACGTAAGAATGGAAAGTTCAGGAGGGAGCGACCAATACGTAATTGATACAGCATCAGGGGAGTGTTTCCGTTTAATCGCTACTCCCGGTACTAAAGTTCAAAATCATCAGGTTATTGCTGAATTGCTCGACGACCGCTACCTAACTAACAGTGGTGGAATTATTAAATACGCAGGAGTAGAAGTAGCTAAAGGTTCTCGTAAACAAGGATACGAAATTACCCAAGGTGGTACACTCTTGTGGATACCTGAAGAAACTCACGAGGTTAACAAAGATATATCTTTACTAGAAGTAGAAAATGGCAATTATGTAGAAGCCGGAACCGAAATAGTTAAAGATATTTACGCTCAAACAGCAGGGGTAATTGAGGTAGTTCAGAAAAATGATATTCTCCGGGAAATTATCATTAAACAAGGAGAATATTATCAAGATATAGATATAGAACTACGAGATAAAATACCTCATGAATCCGTAGTTAACCCCGGTACCGAAATTCTCCCCGGTATAGTAGTGGAAAAATTGAGTTACTGTGAAATTATTGAATCCAATACCGGCTACAGTATACTCCTAAGACCAGTAAAAGAATATCCCATAGATACTAATGCGGGTTCTCTTTCTCAAAACTCTATTAACCAGGAAGGAAACAATACAATTGAACTGCGTTCTCTGCAAAAAATTCCCTTTAAAGACGGAGAAAGAGTTAAATCAGTAGAAGGTGTTTCTCTACTCAACACTCAGTTAGTCCTAGAAATCCAGAACCAATCATTAGAAACAAATCTAAACTTAAGTGCTGATATTGAATTAGTAGAGGATACTGAAAACCCAGAAATAAAAAGACTACAGCTGGTAGTTTTAGAATCCCTAGGACTACGACGTGATATTGATAGCGACCCTCTAGCAGGTACTGTACAAACTAAACTCACAGTACAAGATGGAGATGAAATTGCACCCGGGGCAACGGTGGCTACAACTCAAATTCAATCAAAAGCAATAGGCATTGTTCGTGGTATTCGTGAAGGCACAGAAGCAATTCGACGCATTCTGATTATGCGTGAAGAAGACTTGATTAAACAAAAATGCTCTCAACCTCAGGTCAAGAGAGGAGATTTATTAGTAGCAGGAACAGAAATAGCCAAAGATTTGACCAGCTCAGAATCTTTACAAGTTATAGATATTGATACTAAAGGCGAGGAAACCGAATTGACCCTAAGACTTGCTCGCCCCTATCGTGTCTCACCAGGAGCAATTCTCCACGTCAACGACGGTGATTTAGTACAGCGTGGTGACTATTTAGTTCTACTAGTTTTTGAACGGTCGAAAACAGGAGATATCATCCAAGGTTTACCAAGAATTGAAGAACTCTTAGAAGCCCGTAAACCTAAAGAAGCCTGTGTATTGGCCAGAAGCCCAGGAGTATGCCAAGTAGAACACTGGGAAGATGAAACAGTAGATATTAAAATCGTTGAAGATGATGGGACAATCAGTGACTATCCTATTAGTCCTGGTCAAAATGTGGTAGTTTCCGATAACCAAAAAGTAGAAGCAGGACAACCATTAACAGATGGCCCCTCTAATCCCCACGAAATCCTAGAAATTTTCTTCAACTACTACGAAGAAAAAAAGGGTATTTATGAAGGAGCATTAGCCGCCCTGGAAAAAACCCAAAAATTCCTAGTAGACCAGGTTCAATCCGTGTATCAATCTCAAGGAATCGATATCTCTGACAAGCATATTGAAGTAATTGTTAAACAGATGACTTCAAAAGCCCGTGTTGACGATGGAGGTGATACTACTATGCTTCCAGGAGAATTGACGGAATTGCGTCAAATCGAACAAGTAAACGACGCTATGTCAATTACTGGTGGAGCCCCGGCGAGATATACACCAGTTCTTCTAGGTATTACTAAAGCATCTTTGAACACAGATAGCTTTATTAGTGCGGCTAGTTTCCAAGAAACAACACGAGTTCTAACAGAAGCCGCCATCGAAGGTAAATCAGACTGGTTACGTGGACTCAAAGAAAATGTAATCATTGGGCGCTTGATTCCCGCAGGAACAGGGTTCAATGCCTATGATGAATCCCTCGCCACTAGTTACGAACCAGCGGACGAGTCGAACTTTGATTTTTATGAAACATCAGGAAAAACCAGAGATTTTCGGACAGATGAACGGGAGTCAAGAATAACAATAGATCCAATCAATGGTGAATTTGATTATGAAAATGACTCAGAATTGCTATCATCGAAGGAAATGTTACCTGACTCAGAAGATTTCATCATAGACGACCGCAAAGCTAGAGCTTATGCCAAGGGAGTTTCAGACTATTCCTCTTTTGAAGATGATTCTTTTGAAGACTTTGATGAGGAGCCTGATGAATTAGAATTAGAAGAAGAAAACCTAGATGACGATGATGAAGAAGAATAGGTAGATTGATTACCGTGTCTTGAATTAAGACACGGTAAAACTCTAAAATCTACCTTCCTAATACCTTTGATAATTACCTATGACTTCAACTAATCAATTTCTCGAATATTCTGATTTCAGCAATCATAACCACAATGGCGATCAATCTTCCGAACAACATAGTCACATACACAGCGAAGAAGCCTTAAAAAAAATAGTTAATCGACTATCACGCATAGAAGGACATATTCGCGGCATCAAAACTATGGTCAAAGATAGTCGCCCTTGTCCAGAAGTTTTAGTACAGGTAGCCGCAGTTAGAGGCGCTTTAGATCGTGTGGCTCGTATTATTCTAGATGAACATTTGAGTGAGTGTATCACCCGTGCCGCAGAACAGGGAAATATCGAATCGGAAATTGCTGAACTAAAATCCGCCTTAGATCGCTTTATATAATACCTTTAGAATAAATATATAGCATTTCTCGGACTCATGAGGTTGTACCTAACTCTCTTGCCTCTCTTGCCTCAAAAGGATAACCTCTGTACCTCACCAGTATGAGAATAAATATAGCTATTTTCATACTCATGAGGTACATTTTTTGTTCCAACCATTGTCTTAACCTTTTGTACCTCAGTAGACTAAAAAACGCCCTTATAGCTTTTAAAAGTTATAATGGGCATGATTAAAACCATATTTAATAAGATGTATGATAATATGACCTCACTAGCACCTCATCACAAAGCAAAAGCTCTTAAACCAGGTAGTCGTCGCCCCGCTAAAGAACTATGTAGTGAATGTGGTCTATGCGATACCCACTACATTCATTATGTAAAAGAAGCCTGCGCCTTTTTAACACAACAAATTGCTGAATTAGAATCACAGTTCCATGGTAGAAGCCGAGATTTAGAAAATCAAGACGAGCTTTATTTTGGTGTACATCAGCAAATGTTTGCCGCCCGCAAACAAGAACCTATCGCAGGAGCACAATGGACAGGAATAGTGAGTGCGATCGCCTGTGAAATGCTCAACCAAGGCAAAGTAGAGGGAGTCGTTTGTGTGCAAAATACCGAGTCAGACCGCTTTCAACCCCTGCCAATTTTAGCCACAACCCCAGAAGAAGTTCTAGCAGCAAAAGTTAATAAACCTACCCTATCACCTAACTTGTCTATCCTAGAACAAATTGAACAGTCAGGATTTAAGCGAATTCTCGCTATTGGTGTAGGTTGTCAGATTCAAGCTCTACGCACCGTAGAAAAAGAATTAGGATTAGAAAAACTCTATGTGTTAGGAACCCCCTGTGTGGACAACGTAACTAGAGCAGGTCTGCAAAAATTCTTAGAAACTACCAGTAAATCCCCAGATACCGTAGTTCATTACGAATTTATGCAAGATTTTCAAGTTCATTTTCGTCATGAAGACGGCTCAACAGAAAAAGTACCATTTTTTGGCCTAAAAACCAATCAACTCAAAGACGTTTTTGCTCCTTCTTGTATGAGTTGTTTTGACTATGTTAATTCTCTCGCTGATTTAGTGGTTGGTTATATGGGAGCGCCCTTTGGCTGGCAATGGATTGTGGTGCGCAATGACTTGGGTCAAGAAATGTTAGATATAGTTAAAGACCAATTAGATACTCAACCAGTAACTTCTAGTGGTCAAAGGAAGGCTGCGGTACAACAGAGTATACCAGCTTACGATAAGGGAGTAACCCTGCCAATGTGGGCAGCTAAGCTAATGGGAGTAGTTATAGAAAAAATTGGTCCTAAAGGGTTAGAATATGCTCGTTTTTCCATAGATTCTCACTTTACCCGTAATTATCTCTATGTTAAGCGTAACTATCCCGAAAAATTAGCCACCCACGTTCCCGAATACGCTAAAAAAATTGTCTCAGAGTATCAACTGCCAGAATAAAATCTATTTGATACATCCGACCGTCTAATATTTTTATACCCCTTCTAAAACGTGAAAGCCTTTCTCTCCCTGCTCCATTTTAACTTTTAATTAAGCCCACCCACTTAGTTAAACAATGTGATTTGATGATATTATGGTGCATTACACGCAGGTTAACGCACCCTACATCTACATCTTTTATATGGTATAGGTTTGAGCTGGTTTTCTGTGGAAAAAAACTGCAAAGTAGTAGTAGGGGCGCAAGGCTTGCGCCCAGACCCCGGCTTGCGCCCAGACCCCGGCTTGCGCCCAGACCCCGGCTTGCTGCGCAGTACGTAGTATAACGCAACGCAATCTCAAAAAATTGATAAAAATATGATGATGATCTTATCGGCGATCGCTGTTAGACCAAAAGAAAAAGATATTTACAAAAGTAATAAACTATATTGAGCAAAAACATATTATATCAAATCCCGTTTTCAAAGTACCTTTATTTTTACTCAGATCTTGCACCAGTACTTATGTACTAAATTAACCTCAGAAAAAGTTCATTTCTCTTTTACCCCCCCCTAATACCAGGGCTGTTTTATTCTAAAATTTTGTTGTAAGCTAAAAGCTAGACACAACAAAAGTTTACGCTCTTTTTAGCTATCATTAGAAAAAAGGGGATTTATTATTAGTAAAAAATCCCCTCTCCCTGCTCAGAAGCTCCGGTGCTCCCTGCTTCTCCTCACCATTTTCTTTGTCAAGAACAAAACAGCCCTGCCCCCCTAATACCTATGCTTTATAAACATCTTTCTTAACATAAAACTTGACAAAAAAACGTAACTTGTGGTGTAATATATTTTTAGATTTTGTTTAATAAAATAATGTATAAAAATATACATTTAATTAGACAATTAAGTAATTTTACTTAAAATGACTCCCCTGCTCCCGGAGCTATACAAGGGTTTGGCGAGTTGCTTATAAAGCATAGCTTTCTCCCTCTTGCTATTTTAATCGTAAGTATATAAGCGGAGATGATATTACTCGTGAGTGAAGGCGAAGTCAAATTTAGTCACAAACCCACCGTTAACCGCTAAGGCGGTATAACGGGGGCTTGATAAAAGTC
>NZ_JALKVM010000206.1:0-2133 GCF_057440575.1 Johannesbaptistia floridana | reverse complement strand
AGTTAAACTCATGGGAGTTTTCGTTTTAGATTCCCACAAAAAGCCATTAAATCCATGCCATCCTGGTAGAGCTAGAAAGTTACTCAATCAAGGGAAAGCAAGCGTATTTAAACGTTATCCATTTACCATTATCCTTAACTCACACCAAAGCATCAAAACCTATTAGCCACAAATACTGTAAACCTATTCACAAAGCGGATGGATACAACTATGCAACATAAATTATGTCCCTCATTTCCTCTCATCGCTAACCTGATGAGAGGTTTAGCGAGAGTCTCCATGAGGGCGGAAAGATGAATCTAAAAAAAAGCTCTTTTTGGCTATTAATTAGCGGTTTGACTTCCCTGTTAATTCAAGAGCCTGTATTCGCTTTTGGACTGACAGCGACAGAAATTACTAGGGAATTATCCACAGACTATATCAATCGTTATAGTGGTTCAGATAAAGAAGAAGAAACAGCACTATATCTTAAAGATTTACTGGATAGTTATGGTTTAGAAACCTCTTTACAGCCTTTTACCTTTGAGTCTAGAAATGGTGAAATGCTTGACTCACAAAATATCATAGCCAAGAAAGAAGGTACTTCAGGATATAAAATTATTCTAGGCGCCCATTATGATACGAGACCAAGTACCGATGAGGTAGATCGTACTTTATTGGGAGGCCCTAATGATAATAGTTCTGGGGTTGGTTTAATTATGGAACTAGCAGAGGAAATTAATAGTCTAAACACTGAACATGATATTGAGTTTTTACTTTTTGGAGCTGAGGAAGTCGGTTTAAAAGGTTCTGAATATTACGCCGACAACATGAGTCAAAAAGAAGTTAATAATACTCTATTTATGGCTAATTTTGATAGTATCGTCTTCGGTGATTATATGTACTTTCATGCTGGTACACCCGCCGCTACTCGTCCTGAATGGGGTTTCGCCAGAGATTTGGCTTTAGACATAGCTACTAATTTAGGTATTGAGGCTTCAACTAACCCAGGACTAAATGAAGAATATCCTGCTGGTACAGGTTGCTGTAGCGATCACGTATCTTTTGAAACAAAAATGCCTGTTTTATCAGGGGAAGCTACTAACTGGTTTATTGGAGAAAGGGATGGTTATACTCAAACTTCTGACCCTAGAGTTCCTGATGGGGCTACTTGGCATGACCCGGTGTATGACAGTTTGGCCTTTATTGATGGGAATTTTCCGGGTTTGATTGAAGAAAGAACGGGTAATTATTCGGAAATTATGCAAACTCTTTTAGTAGAAGCTAATGATATTGATTCCCCCGTACATGTACCGGAACCTACAACTATTTTGGCTTCATTAGCAACATTAAGCTTTATCGGTTATTCTAAAAAACGACTAGCTAAAAATAAATAAAAGTAAAACCCTCTCCAATACTGCGTAAGGGAGCTCCCGGAGCTCCCTTACGCAGGGGGAGAGCTGACTTTGGGGAGGTTTTTCTCAGACCAAAGCATCTTTATCAAAAGTTACTGGTGGGGGGTGCAATAAACTTACTCAAAATTGCCAGCGAAAGCGGAGAGCGCCTTAGAGGCTGTTTTGTGGTCAATAATCTTGAGTTATTGGGAGGCGCTCTCCGCCACTTCACAAGTTATTTGTGACCCCAAACCATTAACTGGTAAAGGCTGGCAATTTTGAGCAGGTTTTCTCTCGCGGTTGAGTAATGAGTTTTGAAGTTTTGAAGTAATGAGTTAAAAAATTAATGCTCAACGCTTAAAAATTGGTTGACCGAGTGCAAGATATGAGTTTTTAACATTTCGGTGAAGACGGGACAAGCCTCAGACCCTCGCATCTTTTCCACTCATTTACTGGTGATGATTGAGTAATGAGTTTTGAAGTAATGAGTTTTTTAAGTATTTATACTTACTTTTTTGAACCAAAAAACCCACCGAAACCACTAAACTCAGACCCTCGCATCTTTATCACTCATTTACTTGTGGTGGATGAATAATGAGTAATGAGTTTTGAAGTAATGAGTTAAAGAATTGATCCTAACCCCTTAAACTCAGACCCTCGCATCTTTACCCAAAGTTACTTGTGGTGGTTAAGTTTTGAAGTAATGAGTTTTGAAGTAATGAGTTTTGAAGTAATATCAAGTCCGTTTAATCAGTTATAT
>NZ_JALKVM010000205.1:0-14702 GCF_057440575.1 Johannesbaptistia floridana | reverse complement strand
ATTATGACATTAGGAACTCTTTTTCCAGCTAATCCAGTAGCGTAACGCACCGAATCAAATTAATCACCGAAAATTATGACATTAGGAACTCTTTTTCCAGCTAATCCAGTAGCGTAACGCACCGAATCAAATTAATCACTGAAAACTATGACATTAGGAACTTTTTTTCAAGCAATCATTTCTATTTTCTTCATATATACTTGCTTAGCTCTTTTAACTAGTGAATTACAAGAGTACATCGCTACCTATTTCGAGTTAAGAGCAAAACGTCTCAAGCAATCAATTCGTCAAATGTTAGGAGAACAGGATTATCCATTATATCCATTAGAGTTTAAAGATGAAAGTGGAAATAATGGAACTGATTTTATCATATATTTAATTGATGGAACAATTTATAAAAATACTAAAAATGAAGAAAATATCCAGGAAGAAAATGGTAAAAATTATATTTGGATTAGTAATGAAAATAATCAAATAATAGAAAAGGAAAGAATTAGTGAACCTGATAATAATCAAAGTTATTTTACACATCAAGATTTAAAGATTCAGTCAAAAAATACATATTATACGGCAAGACAAATAGATTCAAACATAAGTATTTGGATTAATCAAGAGAGAGGCTACATCAATGAAGTTAAAAGTAAGGAACTAATTACTATAAATCAAACTATTTGGATAGCCAAAGAAAATAACCAAGAACAAGAAATTAGATTTAATGGAATTAATGAAAATATAAAATCTTATGATGTTTACGAAGTTACTCAAACAATCCCAGCAAATTCTCGAATATGGCTTGACGAAACAAATAATAAAAAAGCATATCTTGTAAAAAACAGCAATAACTTATCACCAGAAGGAGTAATCTTCATTAATAAGCATCAAGAAGAAGTTGAACCCAAAAATGTCAAAAAGTTTCCAGACGGCAATTATCAAATCGAGAATAAATCTTATATTGCTACTAAGCTTGAATGTTACGAGTTAAACGAAAAAGAGAAAGAAAGATTTAATAAGCAATGTAATTATTTCTTGCGACGGGTGGAAGATCAAAATAACCAGAAATTTGAACTTGTTAATGTAAAACTAGGTAAACCAGCAATGACAAAAAGATTGCCTAATATTTCTTTAAAAGTTGATTCTTTAACAGAATTATTGTATCAACATAAAAACATAACAAGTTTAAATCAAAGTAGTTTTGCTTGGTTGTCTATATTAAATTTAGGGAAAATTGGTCCCGTAAAATTTCTGGTTAATCTTTTATGTATTCTCATTCCCATTATAATTTTAATATTTATTCCTATTTCCCCTGGTTATAGAATTTTACTGTTTATAGTATCTTTGAGTTTAATAATTTTAGCTATTAATCACTTTAACTATAAATTTGAGGGTAAAATACGTGAATCCGAAGGACCATCTTATATTGATTCTCAAGTTTTTGCAACAAGTTTAATTGATATTCTTGAAGAGAATACAACTCCTGGAATAGATAATTTAGAAAGAAGATTAGATACTCTAGATTTTTACACTCCTGCTAAATCAATTTTAAGAAAATGGCTAAAAGATTTACAAAATGAGCAACAAGTTAATAATAATACTGGAAGTTTTACGAAACAACAATTAATTAAAGCTTTAGAAGAGAAGTATAAAATATTATTTGAGGAAGTTCAACAGCGCTCATCAGGAGTTTATAAACGTAACGCCAAGGGATTATCTTTTGTTATTGGATTGTTAATGGCGGTTATTTTGAATGCAGATACATTTAACATAATTAGCCATTTAACTCAAGAAAATAACAATGTAGTTAATCAGTTAATCGCTGAATTAGATAAACAAGAAGATAACTTTTTTAAATGTGAAGCAGGAGATGATGACTGTTTTGATGAAGAACAAAAACAAAGAATAAAGGTAATATTTAATGAGATTGATAATTTACCTTTGGGTTGGAAAGCTATAGATGAAAATGTCAGAACAATTAATGATTTAAACATGATAATTACACCATTAGAGGCATTGAATCAACCAGGAAAACCCTGTGCAGTAATTAGAGTGGACGGGAAGAATACAGTTAGTGATAATCAACAATGTTTTGAAGCAATAGAAAAAATCTTATCTGAAAATATTCAAATTGCTAGAAAAATATCTACAGCAACAGAACCAGAAACAGTAGAATTTGAGTTTAAAATGGCTATTGATCAGGGGAGAAATGATGAGGGGAAAATACAAGATTTATCAACTTTTGGAGATACATATCTAAGATTTGTTGATAAACAAAAATACAAACGCACCTCAGAAGTTTTGAGTTTAACTGATAATCCTCAAGAATTGCTTGAACAAATTAAAACCCAAATTGAAGAACAGGGAAATTGGGTAAAAGTTATTTTGGGTTGGCTAATTACGGGAGTGGCGATCGCCATGGGAGCACCTTTTTGGTTTGATTTATTGGGAAGAGTGATTAATGTGCGGAATGCGGGAAACTCAATTAATTTAAAACAAGACTCTAATTCTTAACAGTGTGTCAAGTATTTTCTAAAACTAAAGGCTTAATTTGTAAATCTTGATAAAATTCTTCTTGAATTAATTCAACCTTAGATTCGGCTGAGAGTAGCAGTAATGCCCAAAATACTCCTACCTTGTCTTGACTCTTGATGTGCTGATTTGCTGGTTGATGATTTTCTAATAATTGTAATAGTTCATTTAATTCTAAGTTATTATTACCTAATCGCGATTGGTTTAACTGTAAAAATTCTTCTAAATAACTGGCTATTTCCGTGAGGTTTTCTTGGTGGGCTAGTTGGCTGATTGCTTGGGCTTTACTACTACGAGAGGTACGAGGACGCTTGTTTACAGGTTTCTCTGTTAGCTTAACTTCTATTGCTTTTATTTGGGTGATTAACTCCGCTAGGGTGACTTTTCTTTGACGTAATGGTGGCGCCGCTGAACGTCTCCTTAGATGTTTTTCTAGGGCAATTGGTAGGCGAGTTTTGGATATGCTTAACTCCTCTTGCCATTCTTCTGTCTCTTCTATTTCTGCTTCTACTTCGTTCATACTTGATAAGGTATTAGCTTTGAGAAGCACTAGCATTGATGCCCAGAGAAAGGCTTGTCCAGACTGGGGTAAGTCCGCTTGCGTAGGCGGTATCTCTGCTAAGAAACGGTCTACTACTTCAATTACTTGCACATCCCAAGGATTTATCTCCCCAGTTTCTGCTAATTCTATTAATTTGGCGATCGCTCTTTGGGCTACTGTTAAACTCATTCTTATTACATTATTAAATAGTTTAACTTTACAATATTTTAATTATTTAGGTACTTGACTAGTTAACACTTCATTTCCATTAGCTGTTACTAGTACATCATCTTCAATTCTTACCCCAATACCTCGCCAAACTTCAGGAACATCTGGTTGTCCTTCTCCTGTGTCGATGGTGGGAGATATATAAATCCCTGGTTCTACTGTCAATATGTGTCCCGGTTGCAACACTTCCCAATTGTCTCCATGTTTATAGAAACCTGCATCATGAACATCTAAACCTAACCAATGTCCCGTCTTGTGCATATAAAATGGTTTATATTTTTCTTCTTTGATGATTGTTTCTTTGTCTCCTACTAGTAAGCCTAAATCTAATAATCCATCTACTAAAACAGAAACTGCTGTATCATGGTATTGATTGTAGGTATTGCCTGGTTTGACCTGTTCGATTGCTTGAAGTTGCGCTGCTAACACTAGGTCATAGATTGCCTGTTGTTCTGGGGTAAATTTCCCCGACACTGGGAAGGTACGGGTAATATCGCCATTATAATATCCGTAGGAACAACCTGCATCGATTAGTAGTAAATCATTGGTACCGATTTGACGCTTATTTTCTACATAGTGCAGTATACAAGCATTAGCACCTGAAGCTACAATTGAAGGGTAGGCGGGACCTAGGGCACCATTAATTAAAAAAGTATGTTCAATTTCTGCCTGTACTTGGTACTCATATTTTCCCACCTTAGCAAATTCCTGAGCGCGATTATGGGCTAAAGCAGATATTTCTGTGGCTTGACGCATCATCTCTATCTCTGCTTCGCTTTTGATTTGGCGCAGGGGATGGATGATAAATCTTGTATCTTCAATGCCTATAGGTCCACTTCCTCTTTTATTGTAGGTAGAGAGGAGGTTTTGCCAGAGATTGAGAATATAATCATTGAAACGGCGATCGCGTCCTAGGTGATAGTAGATGCGTTCTGCTTGTATTAGGTATTGGGGTAATTCTTTTTCTATCTCAGTAATAGGATAAACTATATCTGCCCCTAATTCTTCTTTAGCTTTATCTACACCGAGACGGTAACCTGTCCAAGTTTCCGCCGCTGGGTCTTTAGGTTGAACAAATAGTATATATTGGTGTTCTGGGTGATGAGGTGCTAATACTGCTACGGCTTTAGGTTCATTAAACCCTGTTAAATAGAAAAAATCACTATCTTGGCGGTAATTATACTCTACATCATTGTGCATCACCGCTGTGGGGGCGCTACGAAAAATAGCTGTTCCCTGGGGTATTTTCGCCATCAGTTTTTGGCGACGTTGCTGGTATTCTTGTGCAGTAATAGGCATTTTATTTTATTCAACTGTTACTAGGATATCTTGATAATTGAGCACAATTATTTCTGTTGATTCTGGAGGTAATTCTGTAGATTTTAGAGTAATTTGGTTAGTCTCTAAAATTTCTGTTGGTATTTCACTGACTAAACTTAAGAATTCATCTACTTGGACTAAATCACAGTTTAGAGGATCTGCGCCTGGGGTAAAATAATGAGTGGGAATTACTATTTTCGGCTGTAGTACTTCAATCGCTGCTAGAGCTTCTTGGGGGTTATAAGCTTTCGGACCTCCTCCCACAGGCAATAAAGCTAAATCTGGACTTCCCATGAGAATTTTTTCTTCTACTCCCAGGGGAGAGGCTGCGCCTCCCATGTGCAGAATTTCTATACCTCCCATTTGCCAGCGCCAGACTATGTTGGTCCCAAAACGTCTACCTCCTTCACGGTCGTGGGGAATTGCTATCCCTTTGAAGGTAACTCCTCGATATTGATAGTCCCCCGATTCATAGATTACCTGGGGATCTCCTGGTAAATTCGATGCAGACCCCTCATCTAGAAGAAGACTACTGAGTAAAACGATATCTGCTTCTACTGTTATGGGTTGATAACCGGCTACACAACCTAATGTAGTAAAAGGATTCACTAGGACCCTTAGTCCATCTGCAATAAATAAAAAACAGGTATGTCCTAACCATTCCACTATTAAACTGTTATTGGCGTTTTGAGCGCGGCTTATTAGAGGTAATGATATCCCTGTCATCATCCCCGCAATAGTGTAGGTTAAAAAGGTTTTTCTGTTCATCAAGAGTCTTCTTTTAAAGATTGCAGAAAGTTGGCTAGAAGCTTGATTCCTGACTCTGTGAGAATACTTTCGGGATGGAATTGAACTCCTTGAACATGGGGATAATCTCTATGTCTGATGCCCATCACTAAATTATCTTCAGTCCAGGCTGTTAATTCTAGAGTATCAGGCAAGCTTGCTGCATCAACTACTAAACTGTGGTAACGAGTAGCTGTGATTGGATTACCTAGGTTAGCGAAAACTCCTATCCCCTTGTGATATATTTCTGAGGTTTTACCGTGCATTAATATGGGCGCGTTGGTAACTTTGCCTCCGAAAACTTGCCCAATACTCTGATGTCCTAAACACACTCCTAAAATTGGCAGGTTAGGGCTTAGTTTAGAGATTACTTCCAGGCATATCCCCGAGTCTTCTGGTCTCCCAGGACCTGGAGATATAACGATTCCTGAGGGTTTAGCCCTAATAATTTCTTCTAATTTGATTTGGTCATTACGATATACTTTTATTTCTTTGGCGACGGCAAATTCTTTTCCCAGTTCGCCTAGATATTGTACAAGATTATAGGTAAAACTATCATAGTTGTCGATAACTATAATCAAATGGTTTGCTCCTCATAAATAATTAGTTTAATAAAGATTTTACAGTTACTGTCCACAAAGGTGGTAAAAGAATAAAACAAGCCACTAAAACTGACCCAATTGCCCCCATCATTACTGCCCCGGCCGCGCAATCCTTGGCTATTTTTGCTAATTCGTGATAGGTTTGCTTGACTACTAAATCTACTACTGATTCTATCGCTGTATTAATTAATTCTAAAATCATTACTAAAGCACAGGTGATTACTATAATTGACATTTCTACTGCGCTGATTTTTAACCACGAACCAAGACTAATCGCTAAAATCGCTATCCCTGTATGAATGCGGAAGTTACGCTGACTCATAAAAGCGTAAACAATTCCCTGCCAAGCGTATTTGAAGCTTATAAACAGATTTGGCGCAATTTTCCAAGCTAAATTGCGATTTCTCAATGATTTGATGGAAGTAGGTTCGGATTCTACTAGAGAAAGATTTGATTGCATAATTACCAACCTTCTTTTTTTAAAAGATATTTTAGTATAACCTATGATTTTATTTAAGCAATCTACCATTTAGACCAATAGCTAGGAGTAATTTTTCCTGTTGGTTGAGCATTTCTTCCAGACTCTGGTCATCGGGATGATCCCACCCTAGTAGGTGTAAGCATCCATGGGTTGCTAACCAAGCTATTTCTAAGTTTAGACTATGTCCTTTTTTATTAGCTTGGACTTTTGCTGTTTCTACAGAAATAATTATATCGCCTAAATACAACGGTTCTTCAGTAATTTCTACAGGTACTGGTATCGATGTTTCTAAGGCGGCAAAGGCCAGAACATCTGTTGCTTTAGCTTGATGGCGATATTTATAGTTATATTCTGCTATTTCTCTATCACTACTCAAGCGCAAGCTAAGTTCGTAGCCTACCGCCGGAGGTAAGTATTCATTTAACTCTCTCAACCAGCTTTGAAACCACTCCTGCCAAGTTATCTCAGATATTGGCTCGATTTTCTCTTCTTGCCAATATACTGTCTCTACATTGATAATTATTTCTGCTGTTCTCATTACCGCCTTAAGCATTACCGCGTTAAGTAAGAAACAACTATAAAAAAGCCCATTAAGGCTATCGTCGTTAACACAAAGTGTTGTAATGATTTGCCTCGTTTACGCACCATGTTGCGCATGGCTAGTTTTGTATAGCTAGGTTTTTCTGTTTCTTTTTCTGGAGTTGCTATCGCTGTATTGTTTTCGCTTTCTTTCATATTTTTTGACTCATACCACTTAAACTAAATGTAACAGTTTGTTGCGTAAAATCTCAAGTTTTTTACATAATTAAGTTTTTTAGGGAATAGGGAATACTCAGACCAAAGCATCTTTACCCAAAGTTACTGGTGCAGGTTGAGTAATGAGTAATGAGTAATGAGTAATGAGTAATGAGTAACGAGTAATGAGTAACGAGTAAGAAGTAACGAGTAAGGAGTAACGAGTAAGAAGTAACGAGTAAGAAGTAGTGAGTAAGGAGAGTTTTTCAAGCAATATGGGGAAAATTGTCTCCCCCCTCCCCCTCTCCCTGCTCAGAAGCTCCCTGCTCAGAAGCTCCCTGCTCCCGTGCTCCCCCCTCCCCCTCTCCCCCCTCCCCCTCTCCCTGCTCAGAAGCTCCCTGCTCAGAAGCTCCCTGCTCCCCCCTCAGAAGCTCCCTGCTCAGAAGCTCCCTGCTCAGAAGCTCCCTGCTTTCTGCTCCCCCCTCCCCCTCTCCAGAGAGTTTGGGAACAAAAAATGTACCTGATGAACATGAGACTTACTTTATCTTTACAAATATTTACGTTTTTGGATTAAGATCTAATAATTTCCTTAAGAAGTGAGGGGGGATAGAAAATTATGTTCCAAAATTAGAATAATTTAGATTATTATCCCCGAGCTGTGTGAACATGCAAAATTATCAACTTCCAGCCAAACAAGGTCTATATGATCCTCAATTAGAACACGATGCGTGCGGCGTAGGATTTATTGTCAATGCCTTGGGAAAACAATCACACTCAATTGTAGAACAAGCATTGACAATTCTTTTGAATCTTGACCACCGGGGCGCCTGTGGTTGTGAAATTAACACAGGTGATGGAGCAGGCATTTTAATTCAAATACCAGATAAATTTCTCCGAAAAGTCACTCAAACAGAGCAAATAAATCTTCCTGCATCGGGAGATTATGCTGTAGGAATGATTTATGCAGCACCAGATGCTCAACAGAGAGAAAAAAGTCAAGAGATATTTACCGAAATTGTCGAAGCCGAAGGTCAAAAAATCATAGGTTGGCGCAATGTACCTACCAATAACTCAGATTTAGGTAAAACTGCCCAAGCAAGTGAACCCTATACCCTACAAGTATTTATTGCTAAAAATCCGGCTATAACTGATACAGAAGCCTTTGAAAGAAAACTATATATTATTCGCAAATTGACGGAGCAAAGAATTCGTCACAGCGGCATAGATCCTAGCTGGTACATAGTAAGTTTATCCTCACGAACGATGATTTATAAGGGGATGCTGAAACCAGAGCAGGTACAACCCTATTATCCAGACTTACAAGACCCGGATTTAGAATCAGCATTAGCCTTAGTGCATTCCCGTTTTAGTACTAATACCTTCCCTAGTTGGGAAAGAGCGCACCCCTATCACTATATAGCTCATAATGGCGAAATAAATACCCTCAGAGGCAATATTAACTGGATGTATGCCAGGGAAAGTTTATTGACTTCTCCACTATTTGGCGAGGAGATTGAAAAAATTAAACCAGTTATCGATCCCAGCGGTAGTGATGCCACTACCTTTGATAATGTCCTAGAATTATTAAGACTCGGAGGCAGGTCCCTCGCTCATAGTATGATGATGATGATTCCTGAACCCTGGACAGGTAATCAGGAGATGAGTGAGGCCAAACAAGCTTTTTATGAATATCATGCCTGTTTGATGGAACCCTGGGATGGCCCGGCTTCTATTGCCTTTACTGATGGTCAAGTAGTAGGTGCCGTTTTAGACCGTAATGGTCTGCGCCCTTCTCGCTATTATGTGACTAAAGATAACTTAGTAATTATGGCCTCTGAAGCAGGTGTGTTAGAAATTGAACCGGAAAGAATTGCTAAAAAAGGACGTCTTGAACCGGGTAAAATGTTCTTAGTAGATACTCGCCTAGGCCGCATTATCGCCGACGAAGAAATCAAACAGGAAATTGTTAGCGCCCATCCCTATCACAGTTGGTTAGCAGAAAATTTGGTATCTTTACGGGATTTACCGAAGGGTAAGGAAGAACAAATAGCAGCTAAACATAGTTTAATTAAGCAACAAATAGCTTTTGGCTATACCTTTGAAGAATTACGCCTTTTAATTAGTCCTATGGCTAAAAATGGCGTAGAAGCTATAGGGTCTATGGGGACAGATACCCCCTTAGCTGTATTGTCAGAAAAGCCGAAACTGTTATTTAACTATTTTCAACAACTGTTTGCCCAGGTAACTAACCCTCCCATTGATTCTATTCGAGAAGAAATTGTTACCTCCCCAATTACGACGATTGGGAGTGAAGGGAGTATTTTAGAGCCACAGCCGGACAGTTGTCGCCAAATTAGACTAGAAACTCCCATCATTACTAATGCCGAATTAGCTAAGTTGAAACAGTTATCTACAGAGAATTTTCAGTCGGTAACTCTACCAATTCTATTTAATCCTCATCAGAAAGCAGCAGGATTAGCATCGGCAATGGCATCAATCTGTGAACAAGCAGATGAAGCTATCTCCCGGGGAGTCAATATTATTATTCTCTCCGACAGGGATTTAGATACCAATCAAGCCCCAATTCCTTCTCTTTTAGCAGTGGCAGGCTTACATCACCACCTGATTCGCCATGGCACCCGCACTAAAGTAGGTATTGTCTTAGAATCAGGAGAACCCCGAGAAGTTCATCACTTTGCTGTATTGATTAGTTATGGTTGTGGCGCTATTAACCCCTATTTAGCCTTTGCTACCATCGAAGATATGATCGCTAAAGGCAATTTAACAGAAGTTGACCCCTATACAGCGATTAAAAACTATATCAAAGCAGCTACCAAAGGTGTGATAAAAGTAGGCTCGAAAATTGGTATATCTACTATCCAAAGTTACCGGGGTGCCCAAATCTTTGAAGCGATTGGACTCAATCAAAGTCTTATTGATAAATACTTTACCTGGACGGCTTCCCGGATTCAAGGTGCAGATTTAGAAGTAATTGCCACTGAAGCAATACTCAAACATAATCACGCCTTTGCCGAACGAGAGGTAAACAGTCAAACTCTAGATGTAGGGGGAGAATATCAATGGCGACGAGATGGGGAAGCACACCTACTTAGTCCCGCTACTATCCATACTTTACAACAAGCTGTACGGACGGGAAACTATGAGACTTATAAACAGTATTCTCGTCTGATGAATGAGGATAATGAACAGTATTTTACCCTGCGTAGTCTCTTAAAATTTAAACCTCGTCAACCAGTACCTATAGAAGAAGTAGAACCAATTAGCGCTATTACTAAACGCTTTAAAACTGGGGCTATGAGTTATGGTTCTTTATCCAAAGAAGCCCACGAAACTCTAGCTATTGCTATGAATCGCATTGGTGGTAAGTCTAATAGTGGGGAAGGCGGCGAAGACCCAGACCGTTATACTTGGACTAATGACCAGGGAGATTCCAAAATTAGCGCCATTAAACAGGTAGCCTCCGGCCGCTTTGGGGTAACTAGTCTCTATCTATCCCAAGCAAAAGAAATTCAAATCAAAATGGCCCAAGGGGCAAAACCCGGCGAAGGAGGACAATTACCCGGACGCAAAGTCTACCCCTGGATAGCTAAAGTACGCCATTCTACCCCCGGTGTTGGTTTGATTTCACCTCCACCTCATCACGATATCTACTCGATTGAAGATTTAGCAGAGTTGATTCATGACCTGAAAAATGCTAATCGCGATGCAAGAATTAATGTGAAATTGGTGTCTGAAGTGGGAGTAGGGACTATAGCCGCAGGAGTGGCTAAAGCCCATGCTGATGTAGTGCTTATTTCTGGCTTCGATGGCGGTACCGGGGCTTCACCCCAAACCTCTATTAAACACGCCGGATTACCCTGGGAACTAGGCTTGGCAGAAACTCATCAAACTCTCGTTTTAAATAATTTGCGCGATCGCATTGTGGTGGAAACTGATGGCCAAATGAAAACCGGACGGGATGTGGCTATCGCTGCCTTACTCGGTGCTGAAGAATTCGGTTTCTCTACTATTCCCCTGGTAAGTATGGGCTGTATCATGATGCGCGTCTGTCATCTCAATACCTGTCCTGCGGGTATCGCTACTCAAAACCCTGAACTGAGAAATAACTTTATCGGCAATCCTGACTATGTGGTTAACTTCATGGAATTTATTGCCCAGGAAATCAGGGAAATTATGGCCCAACTCGGCTTCCGTACCTTTAATGAAATGATAGGGAGAACAGATGTACTAGAAGCAGAAAAGGCGATCGCTCACTGGAAAGCGAAAAATGTTGACCTCTCCACCATTCTCTACCAACCCGAGGTAGACCCCTCTGTAGGCCGTTATTCTCAAGTCCCCCAAGACCACGGCTTAGATAAATCTCTAGACCTTACTGTCTTACTAGATTTGTGTAAACCAGCGATAGAGAGTAAAACCCCTGTTAAAGCTACTCTACCCATTAAAAATACTAATCGTGCTGTGGGTACTATTCTCGGTCACGAAATCACCAAAACCTCTTGGGAAGGACTACCAGAAGATACTATACAGCTTCACTTCACAGGAAGTGCGGGACAAAGCTTTGGCGCCTTTGTACCTTCAGGTGTAACTCTAGAACTAGAAGGCGATGCCAATGATTACTTCGGCAAAGGCTTAAGCGGTGGTAAATTAATTCTGTATCCTCCCCATCAAGCAACTTTTGTACCGGAGGAAAATATCATCGTCGGTAACGTTGCCCTCTATGGCGCCACTTCGGGAGAAGTTTATATTCGGGGTGTCGCTGGTGAACGCTTTGGAGTCCGCAACTCTGGAGTTACAGCAGTAGTAGAAGGAGTGGGAGACCACTGCTGTGAATATATGACGGGAGGCAAGGTAGTTATTTTAGGTAGTACTGGACGTAACTTCGCTGCTGGGATGAGTGGTGGTATAGCCCTGATTCTCGATGAAGATGGCAGTTTACCTAGTAAATGTAATACCCAAATGGTGGATCTAGAAAAACTAGAAACTGAAGCAGAAATTACCGAACTCTATCAAATTATCAGCCAACATACTAAATATACTCAAAGTAGTCAAGGACAGAGAGTATTAGATAATTGGTCAAGTCTAGTAGGTAAATTTGTGAAAGTGATGCCAAGAGACTATAAGCGTGTACTAGAAGCTGTACAAACTGCTTTAGCATCTGGCTTATCTCAAGAAGAAGCCATGAATAGTGCCTTTGAACAAAATAGCCGTGACCTAGCCCGTGTTAGCGGTAGTTAAGGGCACTGAATCAGGAGTAAGGAGTAATGAGTCTTGAAGTAAGGAGTAAGGAGTAAGGAGTAAGGAGTAAGGAGTCTTGAAGTAAGGAGTAAGGAGTAAGGAGTCTTGAAGTAACGAGTAAGGAGTAAGGAGTCTTGAAGTAAGGAGTCTTGAAGTAAGGAGTAAGGAGTCTTGAAGTAATGAGGGTTTTTCAAGCATTATGGGGAACATTGTCTCCCCCTCTCCCCCTCTCCGAAAGCTCCCTGCTCCCCCTCTCCGAAAGCTCCCTGCTCCCCTGCTCCCCTGCTCCCCCTCTCCGAAAGCTCCCCCTCTCCCCCTCTCCCCCTCTCCCAAATTTCAATCTCAATAAGTCATTAAATTATCAAAAGTTATCATCATGGGAAAACCAACAGGATTTATCGAATATACCCGAGAATTACCAAAAGACCGCTCTCCCGAAGCTAGAGTCAAAGACTGGGAAGAATTTCATCTACATCTACCAGAAGAAAAACTAACCACCCAAAGCGCTCGTTGTATGGATTGCGGCACGCCATTTTGTCATACAGGAACCGAAATTAACCGCATGGCTAGTGGTTGCCCGATTAATAATTTAATTCCTGAATGGAATGATTTGATTTATCAAGGTTTATGGCGGGAAGCCTTAGACCGTCTTCATAAAACCAATAATTTCCCCGAATTCACCGGACGTGTATGTCCTGCACCCTGTGAGGGGGCCTGTGTTTTGGGTATCCATAACCCTCCTGTAACTATTAAAAATATCGAACTAGCGATTATCGATAAGGGTTGGATGGAAGGATGGGTTACTGCTGAACCTCCTCAACAGAGAACGGGGAAAAAGGTAGCTATAGTAGGTTCTGGACCTGCGGGACTTTCTGCGGCCGCCCAATTAAACAAAGCAGGACATTTAGTAACTGTATTTGAACGGGAAGATACACCTGGGGGTCTCTTGATGTATGGTATTCCCAATATGAAACTAGATAAAGAAAAGGTTCTTAAACGCCGTTTACAGTTGCTAGAACAAGAGGGCATAGTATTTAAGTGTAATGTTAATGTGGGTCAGGATTTACCTGCTAAAACTCTTCTAGATGAGTTTGACGCTACTATTCTCTGTGTGGGCGCTACTAAACCCCGAGACCTCAAGATTGAAAATCGTGACCTCAAGGGAGTTCACTTTGCTATGGATTTCCTCCGCGCTAATACTCAAGCAGTGGTCAATGGTTCAAGTAATGGTAATTTGATTTCTGCCGCAGGTAAAGATGTGGTAATTATCGGCGGTGGTGATACCGGGACAGATTGTGTCGGGACTTCGGTTCGCCACGGCTGTAACAGTGTAACTCAGTTGGAGATTATGCCTAAACCTCCTCTAGAAAGGGCGGCTGATAATCCTTGGCCAGAATGGCCGAAAGTTTATAAGGTAGACTATGGTCAAGAGGAAGCTACTGTTAAATTCGGTCATGATCCCCGTCTATTTTTAACTACTGCTACTAAGTTTGTCGGTGATGAGAATAACCATATCAAAGAGGTACATACAGTAGAGGTGAATTGGGAGAAAAATGACCAAGGTCGTTTTATTCCTCAACCAATACCCGGTACAGAAAAGGTTCTCCCTGCACAATTGGTTTTACTGGCTATCGGCTTTTTGGGTCCCGAAGCTTATCTTCTTGAGAGTTTGGGTCTAGAACAAGACCAACGCACCAATATTAAGGCAGAATATGGTAAGTATCAAACTAGTATTCCCGGTGTCTTTGCTGCTGGAGATTGCCGCCGGGGTCAAAGTCTTGTGGTCTGGGCTTTTAATGAAGGTCGTCAAGCCGCCCGCGAATGCGATCGCTATTTGATGGGTCATACTGATTTACCTTAACTCTTTAGGGTGCGATCTCCCGAAGTAATTTTGTAGGGTGCGTATTAGCTGTCATTATCTTTGGTAAATAACTATCACTGAATTAATTTCCGTAACGCACCAAAAGCCTGTAGCCTGTAGGTTGGGCAGGGAGATAACCCAACAAACATGAGTAATAAGTAATAAGTAATGAGTAATGAGTAGTACTTGTAGTAGGGTGCGTTAGATGAGTAATGAGTAACGAGTAATGAGTAATGAGTAAGAAGGTAGCATGTAGGTAGCCTGTAGGTTGGGTTTCGTGCCTCAACCCAACATTATATTAGTAGTTGTAGTAATTGTAGTAGGGTGCGTTAGGCTGTCGTTATCTTTGGTCAATCACAAGTAAGATAA
>NZ_JALKVM010000204.1:0-2167 GCF_057440575.1 Johannesbaptistia floridana | reverse complement strand
AAGGTTGGTTGCCTCCTAGTTTAATGTCGAGGTGCGACCCGTTTTTAGAGGGGCATAAACTCTAAACCTAGTAAGGCTTTCAAGCCACTAGAGAACTGACCAGATGATAGAGGTTAAATTCCTCTACTCGTAGTACCGAGTTAAAGCATCTTGGATAGGCAAGAGAATGGTTATCAAATGTCTAAAGCTCCAGGAAAAGCGGATAAGCTATTAGCCTAAAATGGTGACACCGCAAGCAAAGTTACTCATGACTAGGTTATACGAACTCTGTCAAAACCTCGTTATAAACGAGCTGTCAAATAAGGCTGAAAGGCAGCAGACAAACAGTCAACACCTGAAAGGATATTGGGGTCTCGACACCAGTATCGTACTCATTAAGTAAGGTCGGGGTATTCAGAGAGTCTAAAAGTAACGTGAAATCAACGGTCGGAACGGGGAAAACCTCTTATCACCTCCTAGATAGGTCGATATCTAGGTAGTTACCAGCGCAAGGGGTAAGAGGCAAGGATGTTAACCGAAGCAAACGCCAACCAGTAATAAGTTGGATAAGCTAAAAGTTAACCGATTATTTGAAATATATAGTTGTAAGTAGTGAACGAATAAAGCATGAACAAGGATAAAACCGAGTATAGCGATTGGCAGTTTATCCCCTGGAAACAGGTAGAAAAAACTGTCTGGAAGTTACAAAAACGAATATATAGAGCCAAAGTTTCGGGAAACCAGAAGCTAGTCAAACGTCTGCAACGGTTGTTAGTAAATAGTCGTAGTGCAAAAGCTTTAGCAATACGCAAAGTAACCCAAGAAAATCGGGGCAAAGGAACCGCAGGAGTTGATGGTAAAAAAGTCATTACTCCTAAAGAACGCATAGGTCTAATGGAAATTCTTAGGATTAACGAAAAAGCCGAACCACTTAGAAGGATTTATATCCTTAAAGCCAACGGCGAAAAGAGACCCCTATCTATTCCTACCATAAGGGATAGAGCAGTCCAGATGCTACTCAAAATGGCATTAGAGCCAGAATGGGAAGCGGTCTTTGAACCTAATAGCTTCGGATTCAGACCAGGTCGATCATGCCACGACGCAGTACAAGCGATATATAACCAGATAAGCCGAAAGCAGAAATGGGTATTAGATGCCGACATCGCAAAATGCTTCGACAAAATAAACCACAAATACTTATTGGATAAACTAGGGGACTGTCCAATAGCGTTCAAACGTCAAATAAAAGCATGGCTAAAGTCTGGGTACATGGAAAACAAGAGTCTATTCCCTACCGAGGAAGGCACGCCTCAAGGCAGCATCGTTAGCCCATTATTGGCTAATATAGCCTTACATGGAATGGAAAATAGACTTAATGAATGGGTGAAAACATGGAAGGGAGATAAGAGAGGCAATCTAAAATCTTTTAGCTTTATTAGATACGCCGATGACTTTATAGTAATACATGAGTCAAAAATAATAGTCAAAAAAGCCAAGGAAATAATAACCTCATTCCTAGAGCCTATTGGGTTAGTGCTCAAGGATGAGAAAACAAAGATTGTCCATACAACAGAAGGGTTCGACTTCCTAGGTTTTAATGTCAAACATCATACACTAGGAAAACATCAATGTGGAAAATCACACAAAGGATATAAAACCCTCATAAAACCTTCCAGCAAGGCAATCAAAAAGCACTATGAAAAGATAGCCGAAACGATGAGAACAGGTATTATTGAAACGACAAAAAGGAAAATGTACAATCTGCCACAAAGAATTTCAACAAGGAGATATGTGGGAAATAGACCACATAATCCCCAGATGTAAAGGTGGTAAAGATAGATATGACAACCTTCAGTTAATTCATGCCCATTGTCATGACATAAAAACTAAAACCGATGGAACCTATGACCAAGGTACTCGTGACAAGAGTCAGGTAATCGAGGAGCCGGATGAGGTGAAAGTCTCACGTCCGGTTTTGAAGACGAGTAAAAGGGGTGACTCTTTTGCTTAGTTTAACAGTTCAAAATATTATTACTTGGGTAAATCGACTAATCAAACTATGCCCAATTAATAGTATTGTTCAAGAATTAGTAAGATTTGATCTCCAAAAGATAGACAATCCTGAAATCTCAGGGGTCGAATACCAACAAGGGACATTATTTAATTACGAAGTCAGAGAATATTTATT
>NZ_JALKVM010000203.1:0-14779 GCF_057440575.1 Johannesbaptistia floridana | reverse complement strand
TTACTCATTACTCATTACTCATTACTCATTACTCATTACTCATTACTCATTACTCCTTACTCAACCACAACCAGTAACATTAGGTAAAGATGCAAGATCTGAGTCTCCCCCTCTCCCGAAATCCCTATTCCCTATAAACTATGATTAAACCCCGTTCTGGATATACTTTACCTGTATTTGCTTGTGCTGCTGCTTTAGCGGCTTATTACTGTTTAGAAAAAGACCAAAGAGAAGATTTTGTAGAGATAGACTTAATTAAACCCCAGGAAAAAGTAAGCATAGCAGTTGAACAAGTAGCAAAACTAAGCGATCGCACTGCTTTAGCTATTACCCGTAGCGATCCTGGAGATAATTTAGATTTAACTCGTAATACCCCAATTTGGGCCCTAGTAGAGAGATTAACTACTGCTAATGAGGCGGTTACTATTATCGGTGGTGAAGGTATCGGTAAGTTAGTTAACCAGTCAGGAAAAGCAGCTATTTATAAATATGCAGAAGAGTTATTAAAGACTAATTTAGAGGCTTGTTTATCTCCTGGGGAATATATACAAGTTACGATAATTTTACCCTTCGGTCGCCAATTAGCGACCCGAACTTCTAATTCAGCTTTTGGAGTGGTAGAAGGGTTATCTTTACTCGGGACAACGGGTATTTCTCAACCTTTGACCGCTCCCGATCAGTTAGACTTGTATAAAGAGGAATTAGCCGCAAAAGGGGCTAACTCTAGTTGTGTAATGTTTTGTATCGGAGAAAATGGTTTAAGCTTAGCTACAAAGTTGGGTGTTAAGCCAGCACAAATGATCAAAACGGCTAATTGGTTAGGTCCTATGTTAGCTACTGCTAGTTTGCAGGGAATTTCTTCTTTGTTGCTATTTGGCTATCATGGTAAGCTAATTAAATTGGCAGGAGGAATTTTTCATACTCATCACTTTTTAGCTGATGCTAGAATAGAGATTTTAACAGCTAATCTAGCAGCTTTAGGCGCTCCTCATCAGTTGATACAGCAAGTATTTGATGCAGATACCTGTGAAGCTGCTTTAAACATCCTCAAGCAAGAAGATCGTCAACAGGGGACTAATTGGGTCGAAAGCTTATATCAGGCGATCGCCAGTTCTATAGATAAACGTTCTCAAGCTTACATATACAAACAAACAGCTAAATCAGTTACCGTAGGCTGTATTCTCTTTGACAGTCAACGAAATATTATTATCCAAAGTTCCCAAGGTCAAACTATTTTTTCACAACTAATTCCAGGAGATTAAATTTTAATTTAGTTCAAAAAAATTTACAATAGAAAAAAGAAGAGGTTTAAACATAGTGAGTACAGAAACTAGATCTGAAGAACTACTAGAGGAAAAAACTAGTAGAAATATTAACCGTCAAATGATTGTAATTCTTGATTTTGGTTCTCAATATTCCGAACTAATCGCCCGTCGTATTCGAGAAACTCAAGTATATTCTGAAGTACTATCATACCGTACCAATGCCGAGCAAATTCAAGCCCTTAACCCTAGAGGAATCATCCTTTCAGGAGGACCGAACTCAGTATACGATGATAGGGCACCTGAATGTGATCCCAAAATCTGGGAACTGGGTATTCCTATCCTGGGTGTTTGCTACGGAATGCAGTTAATGGTTAAACAGTTGGGGGGGATAGTAGAAAAAGCTGAAGTAGCAGAATACGGCAAAGCCTCAATTACTATAGATGATCCCACAGATCTTCTTACTAATGTAGAAAATGGCTCAATTATGTGGATGAGTCATGCTGATTCTTGTACTAAATTACCAGAAGGTTTTGAGATTCTCGCCCATACAGATAATACTGCCTGCGCCACTATCGCTGACCATCAAAGAAAACTTTTTGGAGTACAGTTTCACCCAGAAGTAGTTCACTCTGAAGGGGGAATTGCCCTAATTCGTAATTTTGTTTATCATATTTGTGAATGTGAACCAACTTGGACAACAGAAGCTTTTGTTGAAGAAGCAATTAGAGAAATACGAGCAAAAGTAGGGGACAAAAAGGTACTACTTGCTTTATCTGGTGGTGTAGACTCCTCTACCTTGGCTTTTTTACTTCATGAAGCTATAGGAGATAATGTAACTTGTATGTTCATCGATCAAGGTTTTATGCGCAAAGGCGAACCAGAAAGATTGATGGAAATATTTAATAAACAATTTCATATTCCTGTAGTTTATGTTAACCAACGGGAGCGCTTTTTAGAGCGTTTAACAGGAGTTACTGACCCTGAAGAAAAACGTCGCCGTATTGGACATGAGTTTATCAAAGTTTTTGAAGAAGAATCAAGACGCCTAGGACCATTTGATTATCTCGCCCAAGGTACTCTCTATCCTGATGTGATTGAATCGGCAGATAGTAATGTAGATCCTCAAACCGGGGAAAGAGTAGCGGTAAAAATTAAGAGTCATCATAATGTTGGTGGTTTACCTAAAGACTTGCGTTTTAAGTTAGTTGAACCTTTGCGCAAGTTATTTAAAGACGAAGTGCGCAAAGTAGCCCGGGCGATTGGTCTTCCAGAAGAAATTACTCGTCGTCACCCCTTTCCAGGGCCAGGCTTAGCCATTAGAATTATTGGTGAAGTTACCTCCGAAAGACTTAATATTTTACGTGATGCTGATTTTGTTGTGCGTGATGAAATTGCCCAACAGGGAATGTATCATGATTTTTGGCAAGCTTTCGCTGTACTATTGCCAATTCGGAGTGTGGGAGTAATGGGAGATACACGTACCTACGCTCATCCAGTGGTTCTCCGCTTAATTACTAGTGAAGATGGCATGACCGCGGATTGGGCTAGAGTTCCCTATGACTTGTTAGAGAAAATTTCTAACCGTATCGTCAATGAAGTTAAGGGGGTTAACCGCGTGGTTTATGATATTACTTCTAAACCTCCAGGAACCATTGAGTGGGAGTAGAAAATCTTCAACTCCAAAATCTTAAGTTAAATAAGGGCGCAAACAAGAGCGCCCGCTCTCTCTTTCTAACCTAGCTAGTTTGATGTTAATTAATTTGTAATATACAAATATTTTTTGGTATAAACCACAGGAGCGATCGCTAACTAATATTAAATCGTAGGGGCGCTTTGAAAATGTTGAAAAATTTGATTTATAGCAATGAGCGTTGTAGTGTTAACAATATTTATATTTAGGGCTTGCTGAATAAATGTAAAACTTTTGCTAGATAAAGGTTTGAGCCCATTTTTATCAGAAAAAGTGCAAGGTTTTTTGATATATTATGCTAGAAAGAGTGCATTTTTTTCTTTGATTACTCGAAAATTCATAAATCATTATTACCTCCTGCCTCCTGCCTCGGTGCAAAGCTGCCTTTCTCCTCACCAAAACTTACTTTTTCACCCGTACCCTATTTACAGATCCCCCCAACCCCCCTTAACAAAGCTATGCTTTATAAGCAACTCTGAAACCCTTGTATAGCAGGGAGCAGGGAGCAGGGAGCAGGGAGAAAATTTTTAAGTAAAATTACTTAATTTCCTAAATAATGTATTTGTTTATACATTATTTTCTTAAACAAAATCTAAAAAAGCACAAACTCACAAGTTACGGCTTTTGTCAAGTTTTGTGTTAAGAAAGATGTTTATAAAGGATAGCTTAACAAAGGGGGGCTTTTCATGATAACTGTAAACATCTATTTGGTCATTGCTATACCTTCAGGCTGTCAAATCATCTTAAATATCGCCAGCCAGAATATAATCGCTTTGAGTAAACTCAGTAGTATTTCTCAGGACGGCGAAAATATTATTAGTATTACTGTCTGCAATATTAACATTACCATTCCTGATGTCAATACTTAGCTCAGAAAAATCTAGATCGCTGCTAAAGAGGTCTTCACCGCGAACAAAATCATTGATGGTATCTTTACCTTCACCGGATAAAACCACAAAGATATCAGCGCCTGCTTGACCTAATAGGCGATCGCCACCTGGTCCTCCATCTAGGGTATCGTTTCCTGCATCACCTCTTATCACATCATCCCCTTCTAAGCCTTTAATGATTTCAGCATCACTAGTACCTGTTATGGTATCGTTGCTCGGTGTTCCTTCAATAATGGGAAAATCATTATTGTCGCCAACTAGAATATAATCTGATTGAGTAAATTCAGTAGTATTTCTCAGGACGGCGAAAATATTATTAGTATTACTGTCTGCAATATTAACATTACCATTCCTGATGTCAATACTTAGCTCGGCAAAATCTAAATCGCTGCTAAAGAGGTCTTCACCGCGAACAAAGTCATTGATAGTATCTTTACCTTCGCCAGATAAGACCACAAAGGTATCGGCGCCTGCTTGACCGGAGAGGCGATCGCCACCTGGTCCTCCATCTAGGGTATCGTTTCCTGCATCACCTCTTATCACATCATTTCCTTCTAACCCTCTGATTATTTCACTATCACTAGTACCTGTTATGGTATCGTTGTTGGCTGTTCCTTGAATAGTGCCTGGAGTTATTCCAGGTTCATCGTTGTCTATGATGGTGAGAGTTGCTGTATTCTGAGTACCTACAGTAGCACCGTTAGTAGGATTAGAAAGAGCTAGATTGATAGTTTCATTTGCTTCTACATCGCTATCGTCAACTATAGGAATAGTTACTGTTTTACTTGTTTCACCATTAGCAAAGCTTACTACTACTGGTGTGCTATTGTAGTCAGCAGGTGCCGTGGCTGTGCCATTTGTTGGTGTTACGGTAACATTTACAGCGCCATCACTTCCACCTGTTCTTACTAGGGTAATAGCATTAGTAGCCGTGCCATCTTCGTTCACACTGTAACTACCCAAGTTGAATTGAATAGTCCCTGGGTCTGTTGGTTGGTCTGGTTGAGTAACATAATCCTGTTGAGTAAATTCAGTAGTATTTCTCAGGACGGCGAAAATATTATTAGTATTACTGTCTGCAATATTAACATTACCATTCCTGATGTCAATACTTAGCTCGGCAAAATCTAAATCGCTGCTAAAGAGGTCTTCACCGCGAACAAAGTCATTGATAGTATCTTTACCTTCGCCAGATAAGACCACAAAGGTATCGGCGCCTGCTTGACCGGAGAGGCGATCGCCACCTGGTCCTCCATCTAGGGTATCGTTTCCTGCATCACCTCTTATCACATCATTTCCTTCTAACCCTCTGATTATTTCACTATCACTAGTACCTGTTATGGTATCGTTGTTGGCTGTTCCTTGAATAATGGGGAAATCATTATTATTTTTATTAATGAATACAGTAGCTACATTAGAATCCTTAGTTCCATCATTAGCCACGTAGGTGAAGGTATCGGTTTCGATAAAGTCAGTGTTAGGGGTGTAAACAAAAGAACCATCAGAATTGAGAGTAAGGCTACCTGTATTTACGTCTGTCACCAGATTAGCGGTGAGAGATTCTCCCTCAGCATCAGTATCATTGCTGAGTACTCCAGGAGAATTAATAGTCAGGGTTTCACCTGGGTTGATACTGTAGTTATCATCTAAGGCTACGGGGGAGTTATTTTCAGTGACTACAGTAACAGTAGTAGAGGCATCACCTTGGGGGGGGATATCTTCCACATAACCTACATTATCAGTGGCGACGCTGTAAAAAGAATAGGTTTGACCAACTTCTCCAGGATAAATAGCGGAAGTTTCAGTAGTGTCATCTTGCCAGATAGTAAAATCACCATTATTGATAGATACAAAAACATCATAGGAAGCAATACCACTACCTTCATCGCTGCCAGTCCAAGATACAGTAAATTCTTCTCCTACAGTTTCTGGTAATGCTTCTACCATGCTAGTAGGCACTGTAATATCGATTGTGTTGAGTACTTCTGGAGTTATTATCGCTTCGTTGAAGTCAAAAACAATATCGGCAATAGCATTGATTTCTGTTCCTGTGGCTAAGTTATCTTTTGGTTCGATTGTGTAGCGAACAAAGCCTTCACCTTCTCCATTTTCTCTGTTGGGTGGAAGGAAGCCATCATCAACGCCTGTGGCTAATTCTCCTGTCTCAGGGTCAATCGTAGTCAGGGTCCAAGTTACTGTAGAAGTTTGGCGATCTAAAGTTGCTTCAAAATCAACAAAAGAGCCGATATCTTCTCGTAAGTCTAAACGTTCGCTATAGTTTTGAAAACCATCGGGAACATCTACTACTAAATCTCCAAATCCAAAATCACCTAACTCAAAAGTATCTAGGTCTAGGTCTGAATCTAAAGTCTGGGTGATAGAAACTAGTACTGCTGGTGCCGTGGCTCTTTCAACTTCGTTTTCAAAGCGAATGGTGTAAGGTAGTAGTTGTGGGGATTGTATCCAGCCCTCTGGGCCAAATCCTGCTGGTCCAATGATATCATTGGGGTCAAAGGCCCCAACGACAAGAGTTGTACTGTCACTTAATACATCGCCAAATTCTACTCCCAATGCTTTGAAAAAATCTGCGATTTTCTCGCCAAAAGAATCATCGAAGATCCTTTGTTTTATGAAGTTTTGCCAAAAGTCGCTGAATAATTTGTCTGCAACGAACTCAAAAAGCTCGTTGTTTAATATTTCATTAATCGGTTCCCCTAATCTGTTCCCTAATCTTGTCAATCCAGGTATGGGAAGTACACCTAGACCGAGATCTATCCCGAGATCTAACAATGAAAATTGCTCAAGAGCATCAGGATTACGACCATCAATAAGTATTTCTGTGCTTTTGCCAACAAGATAACCCTTTGCACCAGTGTTTAGCGACAATAAAATGCTTCCTAAACCCCTTACAGCAAGCTGTTTACCTACTGTAAATCCAAGTCCTCCAATAGCACCTGTTACTGCGGCCCCAACCCTACCACCTAGTGTCTGTTCTTTTGCATCTGTAGTAGCTGTATAGATTACAGTGTTAAGCAATGCACCTACTACAGGTATTATGAAGAAAGGAACATTACCAGAAGGATCGATCAAATTATTTGGAGTATTAAATGTATAACGATATAGGTTAGTATCCTTTCCACTTAAACCAATAGGATCGGGACTGGTAAATCTACCAGAATTACTATCATAAAATCTAGCCCTCATAAAATCGAGACCATTAGTTTCTTCCATCACACCCCACTGACCAACAAATTCAAAGGGGTTAGCTATGGTTTCTGTTTCTGATAATTCTTGACCAAAAGGTAGATAACTATAGCTATTGATTTCTTCTCCTGCGACATCAGTCAAACTAACAGTAGAACCAATCAGATTAAAATCAAAATAAGCATTCTCCCTACCATCATTTCGACTAACTAAACCAATACCGTGAGTATAGTTCGCAACTAAATTACCATTGTTATCATACTCACCAATTACATCACCTAAACCAAAAGGATCAATTAAGTATTCAGTCCGTTCTCCATTGTAAACTGTGGCAATACGATTACCTAAGGGATCGTATTCATACAAAGTTTCATTACCATCTGTATCACTAACTCTTACTAAACGATTCTGATTGTTATACTCGTATGTTTCTGTACTGCCTCCTTCTGTCCTTGAGATCAAGTTGCCATCTGCATCGTAATTGTAAACAGCATTTCCTACTGTTTCGTATTGATTAAGGTTATTAGATACATATTCTGTAGTCGTATTATTAACTACAGTGCGAACCCTATTACCAGCAGTGTCATACACATAAGTTAGATTTTGATTGGCAATTTCTCTGGGATTATTCGAGGTAAATACTGCTTCTGTTAACTGACCAACAGGATCGTAACGGTAAGACCAAGAACCATCTAAAGTTGTAACCTCTGTCTGTTTTCCTAATAGGTCGTAAGTGTAGTCATAACTAGAGTTAATTGAATCATCAGGAGAAAAGTTAGTAATATTGGTAATCTGCCCGACAAGATCGTATTCATAAGTCGTGTAGGTACCATTACCTTTATTCTCTCTAGCAAGACGACCAACATCATCATAGACGTAACTAATAATTAAATCACCATTGCCATCAGTTAAACTTGCTAATAGTCCTGCGGCATTGTAACTGTAGTTTACTTGATTTCCGTCTTGGTCTGTGAGGCTGGTACGACGGCCGCCTGCATCATAGGTATAACTTAGAGAACGACCATTAGCATAGGTAATATTAGTTAAGCGATCAATTTCATTATAATCTAGAGTAATAGTGCCATTGTTATCTGTAGCTGAAACTAAATTACCTCGTTCATTATAGGTATAATCAACAAAAGACCCATCGGGATTATCTTCTCTCACTAATTGACCTTGTCCATCGTATTGATAATTGATTTGCTGACCACGGCGATTAGTTGATTGAATAACATTTCCTTCATCGTTATATTCAAAACTCTCATTACTACCATCTTCATAGGTGATTGATGATAAATTACCAAAGTCGTCATAATCATAGGCAATAGTGTTACCGCGAGGATCTGTTGCACTTGTTAAAAGATTAAATTCAGGTTCATAAGTAAATGTTGTGGTCCCTACAGAATTACCTTGAGATAGTAGATTACCTCGGTTGTCATAAGTAAAACCTATGACACTGTTGTTTGGTCGAATAATGCTGGTCAGGTTGGCTGCTTCATCATAATTGTATTGTAAAATGCGACCTGAAGCTTCCTGTACTTGACTGACTTGACCAAATTCGTTTAAAAATAATCTAGTATTAACACCATTGGCATCTGTAACAGTTACTTCTCCATTGTCACCATAGCTATAAGTAATCTCTTCTGCGTTATCATTCAAGCTTTCTCTGACTAATCTTCCGAAATTATCATATTCAGCAGAGGATCGAACTCCATTAGAATCAGTAATAGAAATTATGGCCAAATCATTGTTGTAAGTATAACTGATTGTTCCTTCTGGAGATGTAATGCTAGTTAATAAATCTCCAGTATAGTTGTAGTTAGTTGTGATTCCCGCAAAATCAGTTGTCTGAGTAATCAAACCATCTCTATTACGAGTTAGATTCAAGAAGTACCCATTTGTGGCTCGCAATGCAACTAATGTTCCATTTGTATACTGAGCCGTAACTCGATTACCGTTGGTATCCTCAATAAAATTTAAGCGTCCATCGTTTCGGAATACAGTTACCGCGCCATCTGTTTCTGTCAAACGATAAGCTCTATTTTCTAGAGTTAGGCTTGCATTGTCTCTCCTCGATGGGAGATAAGTACCATCATCTTGTCTGGTAAAGATTCTTAAAATGCCTGCATTTTCAATAGTGACATTGCCATTTTCATCAACTATAGCCTGAATATCACCAATAAAAGAGCGTCCGCGACCAAAAGAACCTAAGCTGTAACGTTGAGATAAAGCCTGATAATCGCTGGCTTGTTGAAGTTCAAAATTAACCAACCGTGCAGCATCTGCTACAGTTACAGTTTCCCCTATCTGAGCAAGATAATTAGCATTATTAGCTAAAACCCTTTGGTAATCCTCTACTGTGTTCCCTACTGAAGCAATAAAGTTATCGTAGGTGGCGTCCCAAGCTTCTGTAGTCAAATAAGCTGGCCTTAATTCTTCTCGGAAATCTTCCCAGTTAACTGTATCGTCAGGCTCTACTGTGACAACTTCAAAATTAATCTCTTCACCAATTCCTACTGTTGGTCTAAACCCAATGCTAAAGCTACCACTAGCACCCGCAGGTAATACTCCCACTAAACCTTCGTTATTAATGCCTGAAAACTGGATTGAGTCTTCTGTAAATTCTGTTTCTCCAAAATCACGGAAATTAGCACCGTCAGCGGTTAACTCTAGTAAAGGTGCAATAATATCACTATCTCCACTATTACGATAAGTTACTGTCACTACATCTCTTCCAAACGGGCGAATAAATCTAGGACTACTAATAAAGACTTCTAATGCACCTACATCACCAGTAAAAACATCAAAAGCATCTTCTATACTGGTTGTGCCTGGAGTATCTACAACGCGAACATCATAAGAATCAACTCTGCTACCTACTAAATCAAAAGTAGCTGATAGAGTTTCGCTATCTAGCCAAGTTACAGAAGTAGCTTGTTCTTCCCTTCCAGCATTATCAATCAGACTAACATTAGCTTCGGGAGTAAACTGATTACCTGAAATAGTAATTGTTGATTGACCTGTATTACTACCCTCATCTGGAGTAATGCTCAGGATTTGAAATGGTGGTGGTGGAACTGGAGTAGCTGAGATTTCTAGTTGATAAGGAGTAGTGTTTTCTCCTGAGCGAAAAACTCTAACATAGTAAGTACCATCATCCAAGTTTTGGCTAATCGAGCGATCAACACCATTTCGTGCCGTAAGACTTTCGATTATATTACCTCGCTCATCTAAAAGAGCTATGGTAGCATCCTCATTAAGTTCGCTAAGAGTTATATCTAAATCACTTTCACTGATTAATTGAAAAACGAAGAAGTCATTGAAGTCAAGTCCTCCAATAAAATCATTTTCAACTGTCGTACCAAGAAGACCTAAATTTTTAGCAGTAGGAATAGTGTTACCAACATTATCTTGAATAATTACTGGTCCCCCTTCGCTAAAATAATCAAAAGCACTGGATCCCAAACTTAAACCAGTTATCCCCTCAAAAGTAGCGATAAGTTCGTCTGGTTGAGAACCATCTTTATCAATCAATAGGTTAGTATCACCGTTTGATACTTCTAGCACATAATCTTGAGGTAATCCTATAAGCTGAACTACATCTCCTGCGCTGGGGTCAAAATCTCTGATTAAGGCGAAATCATTAGTTCCATTAGTACTACGATTCCTATCATCATAGTAAATTTTGGTTCCGTCGCCAAGGATAAAGCGATCGCCACCGGCTCCTCCTTGTAGGGTATCTATTTCTCCTTCTCCAGGGTTAACTTCATTGGGATTGACACCTATTATAATATCGTTGCCATTACCACTATTAAGGTTATCATTACCTTCTCCACCAATGATTGTATCATTACCCCCTCTACCATCGAGAGTATCATTGCCATCACCACCATTGATTGTATCATCCCCTTCTCCCGTGGGAATATTATCCCCTACCTGTGTACCGGTAACGTTGAATCTGTTGATATTGTCAAATGATACTTCGTTAAAATTGGAACCATTAGACTGATAGAGATTTCTGATACCATCTACTGTTCCATTAGAAACACGGTTGGTACGAATTCCCGCATCGCTAATAGAAGAATAGTCAACGATTAATAAATCATCTCCCGCTCCTCCATTGACTGTGTCATCTCCTAAACCTGAATTTATCGTATCATCCCCATCACCAGCATTGATACTATTGTTAAGACGTAAGCTAAAATTAAAAGTATCATTGCCACTACCTGTGGTCAAACCGCCACTAAACCTTTCGATTCGCCTAATTACCGTGCCATCAGCTAAACTTATATTCTTAGAAGTATCACTATCATCTAATCTGAAATTAATGGTAGCACTGCTCAAATTGACATCGGCAAGGGTATCTATCCCCGAACCACCATCAATTTGGTTAACTCCACCTCTATCGATAATCAGGTCATTGCCTTCTCCACCAATGATTGTATCATTACCCCCTCTACCATCGAGAGTATCATTGCCATCACCACCATTGATTGTATCATCCCCTTCTCCCGTGGGAATATTATCCCCTACCTGTGTACCGGTAACGTTGAATCTGTTGATATTGTCAAATGATACTTCGTTAAAATTGGAACCATTAGACTGATAGAGATTTCTGATACCATCTACTGTTCCATTAGAAACACGGTTGGTACGAATTCCCGCATCGCTAATAGAAGAATAGTCAACGATTAATAAATCATCTCCCGCTCCTCCATTGACTGTGTCATCTCCTAAACCTGAATTTATCGTATCATCGCCTGAAGTTCCTACTAAGTTATCATTGCCATCGGTACCAATCAAATTAGCTAATTCTACTTGTACTTCTTGTCCATCAACATTCAAAATAGCTGTATCGTCTTCTGTTTGTAGAGATTGTAATTGTTCAGAATCAATATTCCCTTCTTGTACCAACAAAGCAAAAATTCTACCTTCATCACCAAGGGATTCTACAGAATTTACTTCGGCATCGATAAAATGCCCATATTCTTCTAAAATCACCTCAGCAATTAGGGATATATTCTGACTATTTTCTTCTAAATATGACTCAGACAGATAAATTTTACCTGTATCACGAGAAAAAGCACCTACAGCACCATTTAACTCGTTTTGGTTACGAATTTCAAGATTAACTAGCGATTGAAGATTAAAGTTATTACCACCCCATAAATTTTGATAAGTAGAGGAGTTAAGAGAATCCCCAAACACAAGGGTTAACTTCTGACTCAACTCAGAATCGAAACTAAAAGCGAACAACTGCTGATTAACAAGGGTTAAAGCAGATTCCAGAATTTCTAAGGTTGATTGATTACTTGTCGCCATGTAACAGTACCTGTAAGTAGTGATCATGGGTCAAATCCTACAAAGCCTCGTCTAATTTTGTCAAGATTCTTATATTTACAACTTATAGACATGTCAAAAAGTTGTATTTAGATATATCTTGCTATGAAAAGAAAAAAGATATATGCTAACTTTAAAGTATTACATATTTGTATTTATTTAAGAAAAATGGTATGTTCGTAATAAAAAACCATATATGGGAGTGGAAACAATTCTTGAGAGACTATGCTACGAAATACAGGCTTTCTCGTGATGAAAGAGATATTTTACTATTAATACAACCAGAATTCACAAATAAATCAGAATTACAGAAAATCACGCAAAGACAATGCAGTATAGCAGAACAGACTTTTAACAAACGAATGACAAAGATTTATCAGAAATTAAGTATAGCAAGTAAAAGTAGGTACGCACCAGATAAATTTTTCAGATTAATAGATAGACTGAATCAGGATTTTGAAAATTATGTAAATACTGATAACGAAGTAACATCCCCAGAAGAGGCAGGGATTGACGCCATTTATCCAAAATTTCCTACAGATATATTTGAAAGAAAACTAAAAAGAGTTATTTGTGAGGGGGAGCAAGAGTATAAAAAAGTAGAGATTCTTCAAACATTTGCTCCTAATTTAGATAATTTTATTAACCCACTCATTGAGTGTGTCAATAACAAAGTCTCTATTCGTATTTTATTAATGTGGCCCAAATCTAATATGGCTAGATATAGAGAAGATGTGCTGCGCAGATGCGAACATGACCGACAATATAATCATATAGAGGTTCGTAACAAAGTTATTGAAAATTTAGAAACTGTAGAAAAGATTTTGAGAAACACGAGCAATATTACTAGCACAATTGAAACGCATCCTCTTCAAATTAGACTATATGATAGTCATATGTCTGTTGCTATATATAGAGCTGGTAAATATATGATAACTAGTAATTTTTTACATAGCAGTCTAGCTATCCATAGCCCTCAGTTTGGTATAAATCTCGATAATAATCCTAATCCTATATTAATCGAGCCATATCAAAATGAATTTGAATTGATGTGGGATATGGGGAAAGACTTTACTAAATCACTGCTAAGAAATCAAGATTGTTGGCATAATGATCTTAATCATTTATTTTTATAAAATTCTCAATATTAATCTAGAGACAGATGACTAATCAACAAGATTTACTCCAACAACTTAATGAGACAGAAAAATCCTTAATTGAGAATTTTGAAGCACATCCATTATTTACTCAAATAACATCAATGGAATGGGAAAAGTTTATCTATATTCTGATACAACGTCGCTTTTTATCTCTCTTTATCGTGAATACTTATGAATTAATTATTGATTTACTCTCAGAAAAACAAGAAGAAGTTAAAAAAGTTATGCGAGAAATATTACATGAAGAGTATCCTAGGACAGGTAGTGGAGTTCCTCTTCTTTCTCATAGAGAGTTACTTTTTCAAGATTTATTAAATCTTGGGGCTACTAGAGAAACAATCCTCACAACTTCTGAAACTAATATCACTAAGAAAATTCGAGAAGAAGGGTTGACAATTTTTTATGAGAACTTTGGAAAAGAATCTTTTGAGGTTAATTTGGTTGCAGGTCTTCGTTTTTGGAGCGAAGTAATGGTGGGAATAGAATACAAGTGCCTTTGGAAGAAAATCGCAGAAAAGCTGTCATCATCAAGTAATGATAGCAATAAGAAACGATCTGAATTTTACTACTTCCACATGATACATGACAGTCGGCGTTCCGATATTGGGCAAGAACCTTTAATTGGTGGATTGACTCACGCAGAAATACTGGGAAAGCACATTGCTAAGCTAATTAATTCTGAAAGAGATCTTAAATTTTGTATCGATATTGAAGAAAAAATTCATGATCTAAAATATGAGTTTTACGATCAATTTCAGTAGATGGTAATTTTCATAAATAGACACAGGGGAATAAGTTCTGGTGGAAGATATGAGCTAAAGAGAAATGAACTTTTTCTGAGGTTAATTTAGTACATAAGTTCTGGTGCAAGATATGAGCTTAATAAGCTATCCTTTATAAACATCTTTCTTAACATAAAACTTGACAAAATCCGCTACTTGTGAATCTGTGCTTTTTTAGATTTTGTCTAAGAAATTAATGTATATTACTATACATTTTATCCACAACTTAAGTAATTTTACTTAAAACCCTCTCCCGTGCTCCGGTGCTCCCTGCTATAAGTAGGGGCGCTTTGAATGAGCGCCCCACAAACTTTGCTTGAAAATGTTGAAAAATTTGATTTACCTTCAGGCCGTCAAATCATCTTAAATATCGGCAAACACAATATAATCGCTTTGAGTAAACTCAGTAGTATTTCTCAGAACGGCGAGAATATTATTAGTATTACTG
>NZ_JALKVM010000202.1:0-15278 GCF_057440575.1 Johannesbaptistia floridana | reverse complement strand
GTAAGGTCAAGCTAGTTATTGAGTCTACATATCTAGTGTAGAGTACCGAGTAATTGGCAAGGAGTAAAAACACTTTACATGGCAAAAGATATACCGCTGACTTTTTTCTGTCTTATTTTGCTGTTTGAGTAAATTTGAGTAGATTTTTAGAAGCGGTGAAGATGATTCTACCAAGAAATAAACAGTAGAAAATAATGACCGCCTCCAGGCGGTCATCCTCAAGGAGGGGATTTTAGAGAAAACGAGTTAAATCAAATTCACCATCTACTTGTTGGTCTCTAGAGCGCTCCTGGTGTAACATTAAAGCAATTGTGTCAGTATAATTAACACTGCCCCTTAGTTCATCTCGGAGTCTCCCTAAACCCCCATTAGCATACTCTTCAAAAATTAATAGGCGCTGACTTTCTGCCTCAGAGTCATCACGAGTGAGAATATAAGGGTCATTGGTAGTGGCGATCGCCAATAATTGAATAAACCAACCGTAACCTCTCGATACAAAAATTTCCCAACTAATCGGGTTAGGTTCTTTTGCTACCGTTATTACAGAATTACGCAAATCATATTTCATCCCCAATCCAGCAGCAAAGACTAATACATCAGCATAAGTCTGAAAAGGTCCTTTACTTGTAGTATCTTGCCCTAGAGATTTAACTAATTCTGCTTTGTTGGTGTCGATTCTAACCCGATGGATAGACATAGGCGTTTATTTAATTTCTAGTAAATTTACGAGAGAAATTTAATTATTATAACTCTTTGAACGCTCAAATCAACTCTCTCCCCTGTGGTTCAGACTCAAGAAAGTCTTGTAAGTCTTCTGGATGTCTATAGTCTCCAGGAATACTATCTAAGATCTCATCCAAAGTTGGCAATGTTTTGTCTGGTTCTACAATTAAGCGATCTCCTTCCACGCTTACGAGGATATTGGTATTAGCTTCTAGCTTGAGATCGTTAACTATTAAATTGGGAACGATCAATCCCAAGCTATTTCCCATTTTCTAATTTGTCCTTTAATTTTCATGAGTTATACATAATATAATTATATATATAGCATTTTTCGGACTCATGAGGTTGTACCTAACTCTCGGAGCCTCCCTTGCCTCATATCTTGCACCAAAACAAAAGTACAGAAATTGGCCGACAAGGGAGAATCAATTTTTAAGCGCGATCGCATTAATTCTCTTACTCATTACTCATTACTTCAAAACTCATTACTTCAAAACTTAACCACCACAAGTAACTTTGGGTAAAGATGCAAGATCTGAGGAGCCTCCTGCCTCAAAAGGATAACCTTTGTACCTCACCAGCCTTAAAAAGGCTATATAGTATAAGAGAAAATATGTCAAATGCACTCAATTCCTCAGTTTGATTTATAATTAATTAAGAATTTAAAAAAGATAAATCTTAAAAATATGCCTGATATTGTTGATATTGCGGTAAATACAGAAGGATTTGAAACATTAGTCACCGCAGTTAAAACAGCTAATTTAGTAGACGCTTTAAAAAGCGCTGGTCCTTTTACTGTGTTTGCGCCTAATGATGCTGCTTTTGCTAAACTTCCTCCCGGAACTATTCAAACCCTAGTACAAAATCCTCCTCAACTTGCTCGAATTCTCACCTATCATGTGGTGTCAGGTAAATTAATGAAAGCTGATTTAGCTAAGACTAATTCGGTTATTTCCCTAGAAGGGTCACCGATTTCTATTAATTGTCATGGGGTTTTTGAAGTTAAAAATGCTACCGTGATTGCCCCAGATATTGAAGCTGATAATGGGGTTATTCACGTCATTGATAATGTAATTTTGATGGGATAGTTAGTCGCGCATTGCCAAAACTAAGGTATGATTTGGCAACGCTAACAAACAATAAATCAATTTACAAAGCTTCAGACCCGGCAACTACTTCAAGAATTTGTTGAGTAATTGCTGCTTGTCTAGCCTTGTTATAAGATAGAGTTAAGGTTTTAACTAACTCTGAAGCATTATCAGAAGCATTACTCATAGCGGTCATCCTAGCAGCTAATTCACTAGCTGCTGACTCTTGTAAAGCTCTCAATAGTTGATTATTGAGATAAAGGGGTAACAAAGCATCTAAAATTTGTACAGGGTCTTGTTCAAAGATCATATCTTTGGGAAATACTTTGACTGAAGCAGAAACCTTTTCTCTAGCTACATCAAGAGTACCCCCTGTGGTGGTGAGACGAAAGATTTCATCATCTTTTACTTCTAAACCTTGTGGAGTTAAAGGCAGCAACGTTTGAATTACAGGACGAGAACTAATCAAAGAAACAAAGCGAGTGTAAATTAATTCTACTCTATCTACCTCATAGGAGAGAAATAGAGACAAAAGATAATCAGAGATTTCTGCGGCTTCTGCTGATGAGGGGATTTGTTCTAACTCTGTATAACTATTATTCACTGTGGTTGTCCGGCGGACAAAATATTGTTTGGCTTTGCGTCCTACGGTGATTAATTCACATTCAACTCCTTGGTTTTGAAGTTCAGCGATTCTTTGTTCGGCATGACGAATTATATTAGAATTATGTCCACCACAAAGACCGCGATCGCCGGAAATTACTAATAAGCCTACCTTATTTACTTCTCGTTCTTTTAACAGAGGTAAGTCTACATCTTCTAGACTCAAACGGCTTTGTAAACCGTATAGTACTTGAGCTAGAGTATCTGCAAAAGGTCTAGTTGCTGTTACTTGTTCTTGAGCGCGGCGCACCTTTGCTGCTGCTACTAGTCGCATTGCTTCGGTAATTTTTCTGGTATTTTTTACCGATTGAATGCGATCGCGAATAGATTTGAGATTAGCCATTTTTCACAAACTACAATAGTATTTATTAATTGTCTTCAATTTATTACACAATAGGAATTGTCTACCTAGGTAGTAAACAATTCCCCAAACTGAAAAAGATGATTGCCTAGGAAGCGGAGAAACCTTGCTTATATTCAGCAATAGCTTCTTTGAGCTGATTTTCTGTTTCTTCTCCCATCTTGCCACCAGTTTGAATAGTTTCTAACAACTCAGTCTTGTTAGTCTTGATGTATTCCCGTAGCCCTACAGTAAATTGTGTGATTTTCTCTACAGGAATATCTGCTAATAGGTCTTTAATACCTGCATATACGATTACCACTTGTTCCCAAACTGCTAGAGGGAAATTTTGGGGTTGTTTTAGTAATTCACGTAGACGTTGACCTTTAGCTAACTGGGCTTGAGTCGCTGCATCTAAATCTGAAGCGAATTGAGAAAAAGCTTCTAACTCAGCAAACTGTGCTAACTCTAACTTCAGCTTTCCTGCTACTTGTTTCATTGCTTTAGTTTGAGCCGCAGAACCCACCCTGGATACAGAAATCCCTGCATTAATTGCGGGACGGAATCCTGCGTTAAACAGGTCAGAAGATAGGAAAATCTGACCATCAGTGATAGAAATCACATTAGTAGGAATATAAGCAGAAACGTCACCTGCTTGAGTTTCAATAATGGGGAGAGCTGTCATACTTCCTCCTCCTAGTTCATCATTGAGTTTCGCCGCACGTTCTAGTAAACGGGAGTGAAGATAGAATACATCTCCTGGATAAGCCTCACGTCCGGGGGGACGACGTAATAGAAGAGACATTTGACGATAGGCTTGGGCTTGTTTGGATAAGTCATCATAGATTACCAAAGTAGCTTTACCTTTGTACATAAAGTATTCAGCAATAGCCGCTCCGGCGTATGGTGCTAAATATTGTAGAGTTGCTGGCTCATTAGCGTTAGCTGCTACTACCACTGTATACTCTAATGCCCCTCTTTCTTGAAGGGTATCTACTACTTGTGCTACCGTTGAAGCCTTTTGACCTATGGCTACGTAAACACATATTACATCTTCTGACTTTTGGTTAATGATTGTATCTACCGCGATCGCTGTTTTTCCTGTTTGACGGTCTCCAATAATCAATTCTCGTTGACCTCTGCCGATAGGAATCATCGCGTCAATTGCGGTAATTCCGGTTTGCATTGGTTCACAAACTGACTTTCTATCTATAATTCCTGGCGCTAGGGATTCTAATAGACGGCTTTCTGTGCTATTAATTTCTCCTTTACCATCTATCGGGCGACCGAGGGAGTCAACTACGCGACCTACTATAGCTTCTCCTACTGGTACTTGAGCGATTTTCCCTGTTGCTTTTACTGTACCACCTTCTTTTACCTTTACACCATCACCGATCATTACCACACCTACATTATCTTCTTCTAGGTTTAGGGCAATACCGACGGTTCCATCTTCAAATTCTACTAATTCTCCTGCCATGACTTTGTCTAAGCCATAAACCCGAGCGATTCCATCTCCTACTTGCAGTACAGTTCCCACATTAGTCACTTGGACTTCTTGGTCGTAGGATTCGATTTGCTGACGAATAATGCTGCTAATTTCGTCTGGTCTGATACTAATCATCTTGTTTCTTTTACTCGATAGTTGTTGGTTTACTTAATTTTTTTTAGCCTAGGGTTGCCTTTGATTTTAAGACATTTTACTCAAGTTTAGACTGATCCGTTGTAATTGTCCTCGTATACTCGTATCATATACTTGAGATCCGACTTTTATAATCACTCCCCCAATCAAACTGGGGTCTACACTTGTTTTTAGTTCTACTCCTGAAGCTCCGATCAGATTTTTTACCTTATCAGCAATCGCTTGTTTTTGCTCTTCATTTAGTTCTGTCGCTGAAGTTACCATCGCTAATGCTACATTGTTCAGCTTGCGCAACAGTTCTAAATACTTTTCGGCGATCGCGTCAATAAACATAATTCTTCGGCGATTTACTAATAGCATCAAGAAATTTTTCAAGTAGCTATTACTCTCATCCCCTAATATTTTTCCTAGTACTGCTTTTTGGTCTTCTGCTTTCACGATTGGATTTCCCAAAAAACTAGCTAATTCTGGCGAATTTTGCCATAATTCTAGAAGTGAGCGCAATTCTTTCCCGAATTCTTCTGTTAAATTATGTTCTTGACCTACTGACATCAGAGCTTCTGCGTACGGCTCTACTATCTGGCCACTCATTGTACTATTTTTCATCAGCTACCTCCTAGTTGCGCCACGGAGCGATCTACTAATTTTGATTGTAGAGAAGGATCTATACGTTCTTTTAAATCGCTTTCAGCTTTTAAGAGCGCTTTAGCTACTATTTGCTCTTTAATTTGAGCCATTACTTTTTCTGTTTCTGTACTTAACTCTTGGTCTGCTGTTTGTTTTAGTCTCTCTACTTCAGTTTTTCCTTGAGCTAGAATTGATTCTCTCAACTCATGAGCTCTACTTAGCGCCTTGGCGTGTATTTTTTCTGCTTCTGCTTGTGCTTGGGCTAACTTTTGCTGGGCATCTGCTAAAGCTGATGCTGCTTCTTGAGCGCGTTGTTCAGAATTTTTGATTTCTTCAGCGATTTTCTTGTTTCTTTCGGTGAGAATATTGCCTAAAAATTTCCCCCCGTACACAACTAACAAGCCAATTAAAATGGCTAAGTTAATCAAATTACTATCTAAGATGTCTAAATTAAACCCAAAGCCTTCGTTGGCTAGGTAAAAAAACGTCCCCATTATCCCTCTCTACTTAATTGTTGCTATGTTTATTGGCAATTTTTTATGATGCTAATGAGCCTAGTAGTTTAGACAAAATTTGATTACTCAATTCATCAACTTGTTGCTCTAAAGACTCTAATGCTTGAGCTTTATCAGCTTCAATTTGTTTTGCCGCAGCTTCTTTTTTACTTTGTAGCTCTTGTTGAGCTTTTTGCACTTCTGAGCTAACTATTTTGTCCGCTTCTGCTTGAGCTGTAGCAATAATTTCTTGGGATTTGCGCCGGACATCTTTTAACTCTTGTTCGTATTGAAGGGCGAGCTTTTCGGCTTTTTCTTTTCTTTCTTGTGCTTGTCCCAATTGACTGCGGATATATCCATATCTTTCGTCAAGTGCTTTGCTTAATGGTTTATAGAAAACCGCATTTAATATTGCTACTAACAGGAGAAATTGCAGGGCCATAAAGGGTAAGGTTGCATTGATGTCAAACAATCCCCCTTCTGCGGTTTTTTCTGCTGCTTCAACTGCTAATAAAATCGTCGAGTATGTCATTTTTCTTTTCTTGACCTGACAAGCTTTCTTTTACTAGTTTGGTTTTGATAGCCTAAACTTCGATTATTCGTCAAAGTCTAGGCTGGCATTAATTATTACTTAGTTACTTAGGAAAAGGGGTTAGCGAATAATAGTACTAGCGCTACAACCAAACCGTAAATTGTTAAAGCTTCCATGAAAGCTAGACTCAATAGTAGAGTTCCACGGATTTTTCCTTCAGCTTCAGGCTGACGTGCGATACCTTCTACTGCTTGGCCTGCGGCGTTACCTTGTCCTAATCCAGGTCCGATTGCGCTTAAACCTACGGCTAAAGCGGCGGCTAATACTGATGCAGATGCGATTAATGGATCCATGATTTTTCTTTTCCTTTGTTAATAGTGGTGAACGTTAACTAAATTGATTAAAGCAGAGAATGGGGTCTTTAGTCCAAAATCATTCATGTTCTTCGCCATGTTCTTCTAATGCTTCACCAATGTATGATGCAGCTAAGGTGGCAAAAATCAATGCCTGAATTGAACTCAAGAATAGTCCCAAAATCATCAACGGTAAGGGCACAAATAAAGGTACTAAAGCTACCAATACTGCCACGACTAATTCATCTGCCAGAATATTTCCAAACAGACGAAAGCTTAGGGATAATGGTCTGGTGAAGTCTTCTAGCACTTTAAATGGTGCTAAAATCGGTGTTGGTTCCAAATATCCGGCAAAATAGCCTAAGCCTTTTTTACTTATTCCTGCATAGAAATAGGCTAAAGAGCTTAGTAAAGCAAAGGCTACTGTTGTGTTTATGTCGTTGGTGGGTGCGGCAAGCTCACTATCGGGAATTTCAATTAATTTCCACGGTACTAATGCCCCTGACCAATTTGCCACAAAAATGAACAAAAATAAAGTCCCGACAAAAGGTACCCACGGACGATATTCTTTTTCCCCTATTTGGTCTCTAGTCAAACTGCGGATAAATTCCAAAACATATTCCATAAAGTTTTGCATCCCTTTGGGGATTCTTTGAATATTTCTGGTTGCAGCTATTGAGGCAATAATTAATATTGCCATTACAAACCAGGAGGTGAGAAACACCTGGCCGTGTAATCTAAAGTTCCCAATTTCCCAGTAAAAATGTTTACCAACTTCTAGGGACGCTAGGGGAAAAGCATTGAAAATACTCAAACTATCTACAATTTCCATTTGGCGATATTTTCCCGCATCTTCTTTTCTTACTACTTCTGTACTGGTGTTAAAGTTGTTTGTAGTACATAGACAATCAGTGCGGCTTTATAAGTCATAAATCCCAAAAATACTGGCATGATTTGCAGTTGCTGCCATTGGGAAGCCACGATTAAAACTGCGGCTACCAAAGCTAAACGTGTGCTACTCAAACGCCTTTTACTTCCTCCTATGGCTGCCACATCTTTTCCTAACATTCTTAGGTAAACTAAACCGACACAAGCCCCTAGTAAGTAATTTAGGGCTATATTCAGGGAGTAGGTTAACCAAACTGTTACAAAAATTAGTCCAGTTATTACCAAAGTCGTTAACAACAAGGTTTGCTGTAATTGGTAGTACTCCTGCATGGAGTCGTTAGGTTTTGATTCAGATGGATTAGACACAGGTCAGATAATCAGATTAAGTGTTTTTTGTGGGAATTTATGTCCAAATTAAAATTTACTCTTAAAATTGGCAGAGTTTTTAATCTTAATTGTTGAACAAGCCACGTGAGATCATATCATACTGAGGGTCACAAGATTAAATAAAGTTAAAATTTTTCTGATTTTTTTCTTCCCACCCCTGTTGTCGTGACCTACCAAACATGAGTATTTCTATCCCCCAGAGCTTTCACCAGAACTTATGTACTAAATTAACCTCAGAAAAAGTTCATTTCTCTTTCGCCTAATATCTTGCACTCGGTCAACCAATTTTTAAGCATTTAGCATTAACTCATTACTTCAAGACTTCAAGACTTCAAGACTTCAAGACTTCAAGATTCATGTTGATAGCCTTTAAAATTATTAGTTGACGATTTTGCAGCGATCGCACTCTCTCTAAATTTAATTCCTCCACCTCCTCTAGAATTTCTCTCACTTTCTTTCCTTTTTCTTGATTCTCTGCACACTTAGTTAAAAAATCATATTCTGATTTATCTACATGAACTAACTGATATTCATAGTCAAAAAAATCATGACTAGGCCACCCTTCTAAACAGGGATGTATCACCGGTATAGCTTCCGCTAGTTTCTCATCCTCTGACCAATCTACTCTGGGTAAAGGTGGACGCGCCAAAAAAAACTCATAATGAGAAATATCTGGATCTAACAATTCCGTCAAACGATAACTTTCTCTAGGAGTTAATTGTTGACAACGTTTTTGCAATTCAAGAGAATTACCAATTAAACGAGTTAAATCCCAATATTTCGGGTTAGAAAATCCCACAAATTCCAACCCAGAAGCCTCAATCAATTCAAACAAAGTGTCAATATTGTAATCAATTTCTTGGGGATGTAAATACATATCAGCAAAACAAGCATCCCTTTGGTTTTCTAATGCCCAACGCTCTTTTTCTCGTTTTAAGAGACGATTGTTTTCTGGTAAATTAGCGAAAACTTCCCGACCAACTTTTACTCCATCAGTGTAATCACCTTTCTTTTTTCCCTGAAGTAAGGCTATTGCCTTTTGCATGAGCTGTATTTCCCAACGTCCCAATTCTGCATAGACAAAAATGTGCATAATGCCACCGGGTTTGAGTTTTTTGCTTATAGCTTTAATTCCGGCCATGGGGTCAGGCAAATGATGTAATACCCCCACACAATTAATAAATTCAAACTCACCAGGTAATTCCACTACATGTTCAACTTTTAGCTGTTTAAAGGTAATTTGCTCTCCATATTTAGCCTTTAAACCGCTTTTTTCTACCCTATCTCTAGCTACTGCTAAAGCTTCTTCACTCAAATCAATGCCAATTACCTCTGCTTGAGGATTAAGATTGATGAGATACTCAGTACTAGAACCTGTCCCACATCCAGCATCTAAAATTCTGATTTTTTCTTGAGTTGGTTGATGATTTGTGCAAAAATTATAGGCAGCTTGATAACTCCAGCGCCAATTATAGCCCGGAGGAGGTTCTGAGGAGAGGGGGTCTGGAGGAAAAGGATAAGTATTGTAGAGTTTAGCTACAGATTCACTAATTGGTTCTAAATTTTTTGACATAATAACAGAGCCGATAGGAGTTGCTTTTCGCTTATTATTAGTTTAGGTAGGAAGACTTTTAACAACTTTTTTTGCAACAATTCTTAATAATAGCCCTCAGAATGCCAGAAAAGTTTTAATCTAGATGCTGACACAACAATAACTTAGTAGATTGATTAAGTTATTCAGCTCTATTAAAAAAGTAAAAATTTAATCATTCGTTGAAGAAAGAAAAGAAAAACCCATGAGTATAAAAGCAAGCGGTGGAAGTTCAAGCTCCAATCCCCAACTTTATCAAACTGTACCAGTTTCAGCAATATCTCAAGCTGAACAACAAGATCGGTTTTTAGAAAATAGTGAACTCAAAGAACTAACAGCCTACTTTCTCTCAGGAAGCAGAAGACTAGAAATCGCTGAAGTACTAACAGAGAATGCTGACTTAATCGTTTCTAGGGCAGCTAACCGGATTTTCGTAGGTGGTTCTCCCATGGCCTATTTAGAAAAGCCTCCAGTAGAATCATCTCCCGAGATGGCTATGGCCTCGGTAAGTGCAGAAACAGAACTCAAAGAAAATATGAAGCTAGGGACGGTCACCTACGCCGAAAGTAGCGGCAATGGAGGAGGAGGAGGTATATTCAGTGGCCTCTTGTCTATATTAAATTCTACAAACACAGGGCCTACACCCCCAGGATTTCGACCAATTAATATTTCCCGTTATGGTCCCGGAAATATGCAGAAATCCCTAAGAGATATGTCTTGGTTTCTACGCTACACCACCTACGCAATTGTAGCAGGAGATCCTAATATTCTCACAGTAAACGTTAGAGGTTTACGGGAAGTTATCGAAAATGCCTGCTCTACTGATGCAACAATAGTAGCTATTCAGACAATGAAAGCCTCTTCTGCTGATTATTTCAAAAAAGATCCAGAAAGCAAAGAGATTATCAATCAGTATTTCGATGTTTTACTAACAGAATTTAAAGCCCCTACTCCTTCTAACAAATTACGTCAACGTCCAAGCGATGACCAACAAGGATTAGAACTACCTCAAAGCTATTTTAATAGCGCACAAACTAGACAAAAGTTTGTGATGAAACCTGGTTTATCAACTTTAGAAAAACAGTCAGTAATCAAAGCAGCTTATCGTCAAATCTTTGAAAGAGACATTACTCGCGCCTACAGCCAATCGATTTCTTATTTAGAATCCCAAGTGAAAAACGGTGATATCTCCATGAAGGAGTTTGTACGTCGCTTGGGGAAATCTCCCCTCTATCGCCAACAATTCTATGAACCATTTATTAACAGTCGGGCCTTAGAATTAGCTTTTCGTCACTTTTTGGGACGGGGACCAAGTTCCCGGGAAGAAGTGCAAAAATACTTCTCGATAGTGTCTAGCGGTGGACTAGCAGCTTTGATTGATGCTTTAGTAGACTCTCAAGAATACGCTGATTATTTTGGAGAGGAGACAGTACCATATATAAGAGGTTTAGGTCAAGAAGCACAAGAATGTCGTAACTGGGGTATGCAGCAGGACCTATTTAACTATAGCGCTCCTTTCCGCAAAGTTCCTCAGTTTATTACTACCTACGCTAAATATGATCGCCCTCTACCAGACCAACATGTATACGGTTCAGGAAATGATCCTCTAGAGATTCAATTTGGAGCAATCTTCCCCAAAGAAACTCGCGAACCTAACACTTCTCCCGCACCATTTAACAAAGATACGAAAAGAATTCTCATTAACCAAGGACCAGGAATATACAACCAAAATAGTAATCCTGGTGCCCGAGGTTTAATGCCTGGTTCTCTTGGTCCTAAAGTTTTCCGCCTCTTCCAATTACCCAATAGTGGTAACAGCAATGGCGCTAGTGTAAAAGGGACAGAAGTATCTACCCAAGCAGTAATTCAAGCTTGCTATCGTCAAGTATTCGGAAGACCAGTATACGAAGGTCAACGTTTACAAAGCGCAGAAAATCGTCTGGAAAATGGGGATATTACCCTTCGGGAGTTTATCCGCATACTAGCTAAATCGGAACTATTCCGTAAAATGTACTGGACTTCTTTGTACATTACCAAAGCTATTGAATATATTCACCGTCGTCTTCTCGGTCGTCCTACCTATGGTCGTCAAGAAATAAATAGTTACTTCGACATCTGTGCTAAAAAAGGATTCTATGCCCTCATAGACGCGATTATTGACTCCAAAGAGTACTCAGAGGCATTTGGAGAAGATACAGTGCCTTATGAGCGCTATTTGACCCCAGGAGGTTTACAATTACGTAAGACTCGTCCAGGAAATCTAACCCCTGATTTAGGCGTTACAGTAGCCAAGGAATCCACACCTCGCTTTATTGAGTTGGGTTCAGTGAAAGAAGAACGCTCAGATTATGATATTTCTAAGCGAATTCGCCAAGGTGTGAGTACCGACAGACAACAAACTAAAATCTTTAAACTCACAGAACGCAAAGACCAAGTGGCCTTTAAGAATTTAGTTATGGCTGCCTATCGTCAAATTTTTGAACGGGATATTGAGCCATACATCGTCAATGAACAGTTTACTGAGTTAGAAAGTAAGCTACGCAACGGTGAAATTACTGTGAAAGAGTTTATTACTGGTTTGGGTTGTTCAGAACTCTATATCAAAGAGTTTTATACCCCCTACCCTAATACTAAGGTGATTGAATTGGGAACTAAACATTTCTTAGGACGTGCGCCTTTGAATCAAAAAGAAATCCAAAAATATAACCAGATTTTGGCTACAAAGGGAATTCGTGACTTTATTGGGGCGATGGTAAACACCATGGAATATTTACAGGTATTCGGTGAAGATGTGGTTCCCTATCGTCGCTTCCCAACTCTTCCTGCTGCTAATTTCCCTAACACCGAAAAGCTATATAATCAGCTAACTAAGCAAAATGAAGATATAGTAGTGCCTAGTTTTGAACCAGTAACAACTAGAGGTTAGGAAAATTGGCCAAAAACTTCCCCAAAAAAGCGATCGCTTTCTTGGGGAAGTTAGGAAAAGTGAAAGAAAACGTTAAAAAATGTTAAGAATCCCTAGCAAAGATTAACGTAATATCGCAAAATAAATTCCGTGAGCTGTTTTAAAAGGGGAGATTTGGAAGAAAACTAAATCATTAGTAATTTTTGAGTCCAACTCAAGCTATACTAAAGCAGATAAGGTTAATACACCAAAATAACCACCCCAAGTAACTAAATGTCTAGTTACAAGATCACAAAAAAGTCAGATAGATAAAAATCTGGTTTGACACATCGATTGTTAACAAAAAACTCTTGATAATCAGGGAGGAATCCAAACTATGAGTATAGTCACGAAGTCAATCGTGAACGCTGATGCGGAAGCACGTTACCTAAGCCCAGGCGAATTAGATAGAATAAAAACTTTTGTAACTAGTGGTGAAAGCCGTCTACGTATCGCTCAAACTTTAACAGAATCTCGCGAAAGAATTATTAAACAAGCAGGCGATCGCCTATTCCAAAAGCGCCCTGATGTTGTTTCCCCCGGTGGCAACGCCTACGGTGAAGAAATGACTGCAACTTGTCTTCGTGACATGGATTACTACCTACGTCTAATCACCTACGGTGTAGTAGCAGGTGATGTAACTCCAATCGAAGAAATCGGACTAGTAGGAGTTCGTGAAATGTACAAATCATTAGGTACTCCTATCGAAGCTGTAGCTCAAAGTGTCCGTGAAATGAAAGAAGTAGCTTGTAGCCAAATGTCTATGGAAGACGCTACTGAAGCAGCTGCTTACTTCGATTATGTAGTCGGAGCAATGCAATAATAATTATTGCAATTTACTGATTGCAATTTTTTACTAAAAGTCAAACATTATTCCCCTGGAGATAGAAAAGAAAGAACCATGCAAGACGCTATTACCTCTGTAATTAATTCCGCCGACGTACAAGGCAAATATTTAGATACTAGTTCTTTAGATAAACTCAAAGGCTACTTCCAAACTGGCCAATTAAGAGTTCGTGCTGCCAGCGTAATTAGTGCTAACGCTGCTAACATCGTTAAAGAAGCAGTAGCAAAATCTCTACTATATTCTGATGTTACTCGTCCCGGCGGTAACATGTATACTACTCGTCGCTACGCAGCTTGTATCCGTGACTTAGATTACTATCTTCGTTATTCTACTTATGCAATGTTAGCAGGCGATCCTTCCATCCTAGATGAGCGCGTACTCAATGGACTAAAAGAAACCTACAACTCCCTAGGTGTACCCATTGGTTCTACTGTACAAGCAATCCAAGCGATGAAAGAAGTAACAGCTAGTCTAGTAGGTCCTGATGCTGGTAAAGAAATGGGTGTATACTTTGACTACATCTGCTCTGGCTTAAGCTAAGAGACAAAGAGACTTAAACTCGACTAACTAGAGGTTCGGGAAGTCTAGGATAGGTGCTAGCTCTTGGCAAGCTTAGTCTTTAGAGCCTAAAGATAAGTTTGATAGATCTAGTATTTACGTTAGACTCCCGATCCTTTGTTTTTTCAATTAACCATGTGATAAAAACTTTTAACCATATTAATCAAGGAGAAAATGCCATGCGCATGTTTGAGATAACCGCTTGTGTACCAAGTCAAACTCGTATTCGTACCCAAAGAGAATTGCAAAATACTTACTTCACAAAATTAGTACCCTACGATAACTGGTTTCGTGAACAACAAAGAATTATGAAAATGGGTGGCAAAATCGTTAAAGTAAAACTAGCTACTGGAAAACCAGGGATGAATACTGGTCTTTCTTAAAAACTTATTATTTGGGAAAATTTGGTGCTTTAGTTTCTGCTGGAAATCAGTAGAAGTTAGAGCACCAAAAGCTTTTTTATGTAACTTTTTAAAACTTTTGGTATTGTCTTTTGCTCCTGTACCGTCCAAGTCGTCGATTGCGTCTAGAGCGTCTTTAGACTATACTGAAAAAGTGGTTAAAGTTCAAAAACAAGGGGCTATGAAAACTATACGACTTACTCCATCTGATCAGAAAATAATGGTTCCTGAAGCTTTAAAAAATAATGTCGAAGTCGAAACTATCTCTGTGAATGTAGGCACCTCACAACAAGTTAAGCTAACCCTCCCAGCGTCGCTTTCTGAGGTGATTATTTCTATTGTTGATGAGATTAAGAATGGTCGAGCCGTTACAATAGTGCCAGAGACCAACGAGCTCTCTACCTCTGAAGCAGCAAAGCTCCTTGGCGTAAGTAGACAGTATTTAGTGAAAATGTTAGACTCTGGAGAGTTAAAGATACCCTACCGTAAAGTGGGGCGCTATCGGCGCTTACGCGCTGACGATGTGCTAAATTTTAAGCAGGAATTAAAGAAAAAGAGGCTTACTACACACTGAAGAGCTGCAAGCACAAGCTCAAGAGTTAGATCTGGGGTATTAAGTTCTCAATGGAACAAGAGCTGAAAGTAGCCTTGCTTGATGCGTGCGTCCTCTTCCCTGCCCAACTTAGAGACCTTTTCATGCACCTAGCCGTTGAGGGCCCAACCTACAGCATGTAGCATAAGATTGTTGAGTATATAATAATTACAAAGAGAAGCAGAAAGTTTAGGCGATCGCCAATCAAATTTTAGATATATTAAAATATTTACATAAATTAAAGCGGACCGTGATTTATCGGGAATCGATAAGTTTGTAGTAGGGCTTTAGCCCTATCATACTTGGAAATCTTACCCATAAAATTATAGCAGTGCTCGTTGTAGTGTTAACCATATTTAGATAAACTTTTCCCCCCAAACCCTTGTATAGCAGGGAGCACGGTCGCACGGTCGCAGGGAGAGGGGTTTTAAGTAAAATTACTTAAGTTGTGGATAAAATGTATATTACTATACATTAATTTCTTAGACAAAATCTAAAAAAGCACAAACCCACAAGTTATGGTTTTTGTCAAGTTTTTTGTTAAGAAAGATGTTTATAAAGGATAGCTTATTAAAGGGGGGCTTTTCATGATAACTGTAAACATCTAT
>NZ_JALKVM010000201.1:0-2231 GCF_057440575.1 Johannesbaptistia floridana | reverse complement strand
TATGCCCAAGGATATTTAATAGATAAACCCAAAGCTATTTTAATCCATAGATTAAGAGGTAATGAAGCGATTAGGGCTTAGGTAAATGACTTTTATAACAGTAAGGTTGAAAGGAGATTAATTACAAAGCCAAAAACCCCTCTCCCTGCTCCTCTGCTTGCCTCAAAGAAAAGTTAAAATCCAAAACCTACGAGGTATTGGGAGGAGTCAGAATTTACAGGAACTGGATTTCCTAGTCATTTTTACCTGAAATATCATTTTTATCAACAGTATTTTCCCGTACTTGTGTTGGGGTGCAATAAACTTACTCAAAATTGCCAGCGAAAGCGGAGAGCGCCTTAGAGGCTGTTTTTTGGTCAATAATCTTGAGTTATTGGGAGGCGCTCTCCGCCACTTCATAAGTTATTTGTGACCCCAAACCATTAACTGGTAAAGGCTGGCAATTTTGAGCAGGTTTTCTCTCGCGGTAGTTATCAAAAAGCGAAATCTTAAAACTTTATAAAGTCATCTTAAATTGGTAATTTTATTGACAGTTTTTCTACAACCCAAAGAATAGAATCTAAGTATATACCGATTAATAAGACGGTGAAAAAAATAATCACAATTGAATATTATCACATACATTAAGTAATGTTAAGCTCGTGACCAAAGTTGATTCAAGTTCTACGTTTTCTCGAAACTAGAGTAACTTCATCAGTAAGTTATTGAGGCCGAATTGTCATTTGAAAACTTGTTCATTACTAAATGGATAATAGCTATGACTATCTCTAAACCGTTCAATTTAGCGGAGAAATTATAAGTAAAACTAGGACTTAAAGATTTTAGGTAGATGACAATGATTCAAATAGACAAAGAGAACTCAATAAATCAAATTTCCAACAGTGCCCAAACAAAAGAAATACTAAACCAAGTAGAGAAAGACCAATTTAGTGGTAGAATCACCTTTAAATTGGAATCCCACACCTGTTGGCATTTTCACTTTTATTCTGGTAAAGTTATCTATGCTAATGGCGGAGAACATCAAGTGAGACGCTTTTTTAGAAATGTGTCTATTTATTTGCCACAGATAAAAGAAGAACTTATTAGATTAATTAAAAACCCTCAAGCAATTAACAAAAAAGATTTAGATATATGCTGGGAATACGAGTTACTTCGTCGCTGGATTGACCAAAAGAAAATAAATGCTGAACAAATACAAAAATTTATCAAAGCCCAGCTTGAAGAAATTCTCTTTGAAATTTTGCAAGCTAAAAGCTTAAGTTTAGAATCAGAATTTCGTAAAATTTCGATTAAATTACTAACCATTACGAGTTTAAAAATACCAGTATTCAAAGTTACTCAACTAGAAGAAGCTTGGAAAAAAGCAAAAGTATTTGACTGTTGTCCTAATCTAGCACCAAAAATCATTGAATCGGAACAATTAGTCGAAAAAATTGGTTTAAAGCGATTACAGCAGATGCAAAGTAAATTTACAGGCAATAAAAGCTTGCGAGATTTAAGCATACAATTAAGAGTAAGTTTGTTAGAGTTGACTAAATTTTTACAGTTCTACTTGGACAAAGGATTCATAGAATTAGTTAAAATTGCTGATTTTAGACCTCCTATAAAATATGTTGAAACAAATCACCCCAAAGTCCCTTTGGTAGCTTGTGTAGACGATGTTGCGAGTGTATGTAAAACTATGGAAAAAATAGTCAAAGCACAAGGCTATGATTTTATTGGTATAACTGAAGATTTACGCTCCATAGATTTGTTACTGAAGCATAAACCAGACTTGATTTTTATGGATTTTTATATGCCAAATATCAATGGTTATGAATTATGTCGCATCTTACGTAAATCCAAGAACCAGAAACTGAAAAACACCCCTATTGTTCTATTAACTGGGTACAAAAATATCTTGGAGCATTTTCACGGCAAACTAAATGGTTGTAATGACATCTTACTTAAGCCAATTAAAGAAGATATTATCAACAAAATACTCCATAAATATCTACCAGATGTAGTCAAAGCCAAGGTACAAACAAGACCTTACACAGAATCAGATTGGCTTACTATAACTAATGTAAATCTAGATACAGATAAGTTAGTGTTATTTAATCAAAAAATCGCTTCTTTGGCAAATAGTAGCTTAAATGTTAATCATTCAGAAATTTTACTGAGAGTAAAAAATCACAAAGGAGAATTAATATCTCCCATGCCTTTAATACAAGCGGCACAAAAACATAATT
>NZ_JALKVM010000200.1:0-15377 GCF_057440575.1 Johannesbaptistia floridana | reverse complement strand
AAGAGAAATGAACTTTTTCTGAGGTTAATTTAGTACATAAGTACTGGTGGAAGATATGAGCCTCACAAAAGTACTAAATAGGCCAACAAGGGAGAATCAATTTATGGTAATAAAGAGCGAAGTAAAGAAGGAGCAACTCTAAAGTTAGTAGTTTGTAGTTTTTGAATGACAACAGACAAATCAATCAAATTTTGTCTATATGATTTTTGTAAAATTCCTAATAGTCCAGTAATTTTTAAGCCTCTTGCTTGTGCCGTTTTCCTAGCTGATTTTTCATCTAAAATAAGTAAATTAGCTTTAAGTTGTTCAGCTAATAAAATAGCCTGTTTCTCTCCCAAGTGTAGATGATTTAACGAATTATCATTTACTAATAAATTAGGTTTAATCATTAACCAGCTAGGTGAGGTTTTCAACCAATTTTTAACCTGAATGGGTGCATCTTCATGTTCTAATTCCTGAGCAACGGCTTGAGGAATATAGATCTTACCAAATAGTTGAGGTAATAAGTTAATTTCCTGAATGAGAATTAAATAGCAAAGGGGAGAAGTATCAGCAACAATAATCATTCTGATAGCAACTGATTAAGGTTTTCTAAATCATTAGCTAAATCTTCTTCAGTATAGTCTAAATAAGCTTGGTTTTCTTTTAAAAATTGTTCAGTTTGCCAGCGAGAAGGAAATTTTAACAGAGTTTGAATTTGAGCAGATGTTATCAGCCCTTGACGATAAGCTTCAAGGGCTAAAGATTCTAAGATTTTTTGCGGTAAATTGTCCCAACTTTGCTGAAGTTGATGCCCAATTTCTTCCGGTAGTTCTATAGTTATTTGCATTTTAAAAAATTTTTCTGGCGCTTTTTTAAGCTCACAATTTGAGCATAGCAGTTCAACCTGTTTGTCGTCAAGCTTCTTTGCCAATACTGCTCGGTTAACTCAGATCTTCCACCAGAACTTATGTACTAATTTTTAAGGAAAATTTTAGAATAAAACAGCCATGCTATAGTATACTACTCAAAAACAATCAATTTTAAACCATGCTTGTGAAGTCTCCCAACTCATGCTAATGAATGTAGAAGGCGCGAATTATTTTTTTAAGTATTTACATGCTATGGATTGTTGGGTTTCGTATTCCAAGGGCCCAACCTACTGCTAAAAGAGAAAATAACGTTGTGCTAGGGGTAAACTTGTAGCAGGTTCACAAGTCAACAATTCACCATCAGCTTTGACTTCGTAGGTCTCCGGGTCAACTTCAATCTCTGGTAAAGCGTCATTGAGTTTCATATCTTGCTTAGTTAGGTTGCGTGTGTCAGATACAGCAACTGTTTTCTTCGCTAAATTCAATTGACCTGCAATATCAGCATCAATCGCCGCTTGGGAAACAAAAGTTAAAGAAGTAGAAGCAATAGCCCGACCATAACTAGCAAACATAGGACGCATAAATACTGGTCCTGGGGTAGGTATACTAGCATTAGCATCCCCCATTTGAGACCAGGCAATCATACCTCCTTTGATCACTATTTCTGGTTTAACACCAAAAAAGGCAGGACGCCATAGACATAAATCTGCTAATTTACCCACTTCCACAGAACCAACATAATTGGCGATTCCGTGGGTTAAAGCTGGGTTTATAGTATATTTAGCAATATAACGTTTAGCCCGTAAATTATCGGCTAATTCCCCTCTTTGAATCTTCATTTTGTGGGCAGTTTGCCAAGTGCGCATAATTGTTTCCCCCACTCTACCCATAGCTTGAGAATCCGAGGCAATCATACTAAAAGCGCCTAGGTCATGTAAAATATCTTCGGCAGCAATAGTTTCCGGGCGAATCCTGGATTCAGCGAAGGCCACATCTTCGGGTATACTCTTATCTAAATGATGACATACCATCAACATATCTAAATGTTCTTCTAGGGTATTGAGAGTATATGGTCGTGTGGGATTAGTAGAAGAGGGTAAAACATTGGCTTGACCACAGACTTTGATAATATCTGGTGCATGACCACCTCCCGCGCCTTCGGTATGGTAGGTGTGAATGGCACGATTTTTAAAGGCGGCAATGGTATTTTCTACAAATCCCGCCTCATTGAGGGTGTCGGTGTGAATCGCTACTTGAATATCGTATTCATCGGCTACTTGTAAACAGGTATCTATGGTTGCTGGTGTGGTTCCCCAGTCTTCATGTAGTTTTAATCCCATAGCTCCGGCTACAACCTGTTCTACTAACCCCTCTGATTTAGCACTATTGCCTTTACCCAAAAAGCCTAAATTCATAGGGAAAGCTTCAGAGGCTTCTAACATACGGTGGAGATTCCAAGCACCTGGAGTACAAGTTGTTGCATTTGTACCCGTGGCTGGACCAGTACCACCACCAATCATGGTAGTAATTCCAGAGGCAATGGCTGTAGATATTTGCTGAGGACAGATAAAATGAATATGACTATCAATACCTCCGGCGGTTAAAATCATGCCTTCACCAGCGATCGCCTCTGTGCTAGGACCGATAATAATATCTACACCATCTTGAACATAGGGATTACCAGCTTTACCTATTTTAAATATTTTCCCGTCTTTTATACCGATATCAGCCTTAACTATGCCCCACCAATCGAGAATCAAAGCATTAGTAATGACTGCATCTACAGCGCCATCAGCGCGAGTAATAGGAGATTGACCCATACCATCTCTAATTACCTTCCCACCACCAAACTTTACTTCTTCGCCGTAAATAGTGTAGTCTTGTTCTACTTCTATAAATAACTCTGTATCTGCAAGACGCAGGCGATCTCCTACTGTGGGACCAAATGTAGCTGCGTAGGCATCTCTATCCATTCTATAACTCATAATTTTTACTCCCCAAGAGAACCATTAATACGGCCATTGAAGCCATAGATTTCTCTACTCCCTCCGATAGCGACTAATTCTACTTCTTTTTCGTCTCCTGGTTCAAAACGAACTGCTGTGCCTGCGGGTATATTGAGACGCATCCCTTTAGTTACTTCTCTGGGAAATACTAGGGCGTCGTTTACTTCAAAAAAGTGAAAATGAGAACCAACTTGAATAGGGCGATCGCCGGAGTTACCTACTGTTATTGTACAGGTTAGACGTCCTTGGTTTAATTCAATAGTTCCCTTGCTGGTAATAATTTCGCCTGGAATCATGTCAGATAATTGGTTTATGTACTGTTACTAATTTAGTTCCATCGGGAAAAGTTGCTTCTACTTGCACTTCTAGAATCATTTCTGGTATACCTGTCATCACATCTTCTCGTGTTAACAAAGTTTTCCCATAACTCATTAATTCTGATACTGTGCGCCCTTCTCTAGCACCTTCGAGTATAGCAGCAGAAATATAAGCTACCGCTTCTGGGTAGTTTAATTTTAAGCCTTTAGCTTTGCGTCTTTCTGCTAGTAAAGCTGCCGTGAAGATTAATAGTTTATCTTTTTCTTGAGGAGATAGTTGCATTTATATTTGTCTCTTCATCTAATCATAGCAAAATAGAGAATCACGAGTTGCCACCCCGGTTTTACTATTTACACCTTTAGCATAACTGCAAAGTTGTTTAATTTGTTCTTTGTCTAAAACCGCTTGGCTAAAGTCAGCGCCTGTGATTGTGGCATTTTTAAATGATGAGCGCAGTAATAAAGCTTCTACAAAGATAGCATCAGTTAAATCAGCGTTATCAAATTGAGCTAAGTAGGCAACACCTTGACTAAAATCAATACCTCTCAGATTAGCTCTATTCAAGGTTACACTATTAAAAACAGCGCCTATTAAATTAGCATTACTCAAGTCAGAGTCTTCTAACTTTACTTTACTAAACTCAGCGGTTTGCAACTGTTGACCACTCAAATCTTCACCCCGTAAATCCATGTTATCAAATCTCAGGGTATCTGGTAACTTAGTCAAAGCTAAGCTAGGAGCGGTGTTTACCATTAGCACTAGGAGTAAAAAACCCAGACAAATCACTTTTAACAATTTACTTGTTGTTAACATTAACCTCAATCCTCTGATTTAAAAAGTCACTTTAGATTCTAACCATTCAGCGATTAATTGGGGGCAATTACTTTTAAACCAACGATAGCCTACTATCAAAAAAGCTGGCTTAGACATAGTGGCGATCGCTTTAAGTAGTTTATTCATAGGACGAAAACGGACGTTTTTATTAATCAGATTAGCTGCACCTACATCATAGAGAGAACTTAGAACCAATTTAACTGTAGCTTCTTCCCTAGCAAAGAGATTTCCTAGAATCAAAACAATTTCACTCATCCTCTGCTCTTGTAAACGCTCTTCTTGTATTCGTTCTATTTCTAAACGCTCACGTCTAGTTAACCTCACAACTCTTTCGGGTTTATCTTCGTACTTTACCATAGTCATATTTCTATTAATCCTAATTTCTCATACAAATTTTGGTACAGCTTTCTAATAATGTATATTGTTCTTTGAACATTGGCAATTTAGCTGTTTTTTTTGGTGAATAACTATGCACACTGCCCCCATTTGGTCTGAATTCCTCCAACAACTACTAGATAAACAGTCTCTTGAAGAAAATCAAGCTACTCAACTCATGGAAGGTTGGCTCACAGAGGCTATTCCTCCAGTTTTATCTGGAGCTATTTTAGCCGCTCTCAATGCCAAGGGATTTTCGGGAGCTGAATTAGCGGGAATGGCTCGGGTTTTACAAACTCAATCCTTGAAGACTCAAAAAGATCGCTCTACTTCTTCTAATTATACCGTTCCTGTAATTGATACCTGTGGCACTGGAGGAGATGGTGCTTCTACTTTTAATATATCTACTGCTGTAGCCTTTGTGGCCTCTGCTGCTGGAGTAAAAGTAGCTAAACATGGTAATCGCTCTGCTTCTTCTAAGGTTGGCTCTGCCGATGTTTTAGAGTATTTGGGTGTGAATTTAACTGCTCCTTCTGCCTTGGTAGAAGCTGCTCTCCATCAAGTTGGTATTACTTTTTTGTTTGCCCCTGGCTGGCATCCTGCTTTAAAAAGTGTGGCACCTTTACGCAAAACTTTAAAAATTCGTACTGTTTTTAATTTATTGGGTCCTTTGGTTAATCCTCTGTTTCCTACAGGTCAAGTTATTGGTGTCTCTGACCCCAAATTTGTTTCCTGTATGGCTGAAGCTCTCAATTTACTCAATCTCCCCCGTGGTATTGTTCTTCATGGTCGGGAGAAGTTAGATGAGGCGGGTTTAGGTGCCCCTACTGATTTAGCTCTTCTTTCTCATAATCAGGTTACCTACACTGTTATTACTCCTGAAGATTTTGGTTTAGAGTCTCAACCTCTCACGGCTTTAGCTGGTGGTAATGTGGAGGAAAATGGGGCGATTTTGCGCAATGTTCTTCAAGGCAAGGGGACTTCAGCTCAGCAAGATGTTGTGGTTTTAAATAGTGCTCTTGCTCTACAAGTAGGGGAAATTGTACCTTGGCAGGATCACCAGGCGGGTATTAGTTTAGCACGAGAAATCTTAACCAGTGGCGCGGCTTGGTCCAAGTTAGAGGCTTTAGTTGCTTTTCTTAGTTAGTTTTTACTTTCTATCCCTAGGGTGACTCAGATCTTGCATCTTTACCTAATGTTACTGGTGGTGGTTGAGTAATGAGTCAGTAGGTTGGGCCCTTGGTCACTACACCCAACAATTTAACTCCGTGGTCTCCAACTATTATATGTTGGGTTGCACGACCTTTAACCTCAAAGCCTACCTCCTCACTAAAGCTTATTTTTTCACCCGTACCCTAAATATTTGTTTGTCAAGGGCGATCGCTCTCTAATATTGCTCTTACAGTTTTTATCTCAAACTTATTAAGAAATAGCAAATCCAGTGTAATATCATGTCCGTTTAATTAGTTATAGCAGCGAGCGCAGTAGTGTTAACAACATTTATCACCACTGCGGTCACTGCTATAACTCCTGCCTCCTGCCTCGGTGCCTCCTGCCTCAAAAGGATAACCTCTGTACCTCACCAGTATGAGAATTGCTATATTGCTCTTATAGTTTTTATCTCAAACTTATTAAGAAATAGCAAATCCAGTGTAAGGTCTAATTTCAGGAGGCTTAAAAGCTAAAATAATCTGGTCTTTTTGAATTCCTGCTTTCACTAATTCTTCTGCGATGCCGTCTTCTGTGCCATCATGTTGAATCCATATTTTATCACCAATAATATCTAAATGTAACAAGGTGCCATAAATTCGGTAGTCATTTTTCCAACCTGTTTCTACTAATAAGTAATGGTTATTTTCTTGGTCACAAACTAGTTTTATCGTTATTTCTTGATCTTCTAGAAAGTTAGCATATTCTAGGAATAGTTTCTTAATAGTTTGGCGATATTTATTTATGAGTGAATCCATTTGACAATCTCCTCTAATTCCGGGTTGAAACTGAATAAACTGATAATTTTATCCTCAAGTTATTTTTTTATAGTTTGCCTCGAAAGGCTTTTTGTAGTAAGGAATTAAAGAGATCGTTAGACTTTTGTAATAATATAGTTATTTTGTTAATATGTGATTGTATTTTTTTTTCTAGGTCTGCGAAAGAATTTTGTAAGCTAATAGGTGGATATGGAGCTAATTCTGAATGTATCAAGTTTCTGTTTAATGTTGGAACACCAGTGCCTCTGGTAAATCTTTCTAACTTAAAATTTCGTAAAAAATAAGTTAAATAAATTGGATTATTTCCTTTTATATTTTCAGAATACAATGTTGTATTTAGAGGCCAATAATCCTTTTCAAAAAACATAACTTTACCTAATGTTCCTGATCGCCCAGTTATTATTCCTGGCCCCTTGACTTTATATTGATTATGATAGCCTATAATACTGTTCGCTGCTATCACTGGATATTGTCCTACAATGCGGTCTTGATGAGGTAAATCGTAACCTCTTTTTAATTTGATAATGTCTATAAATTTTTTCATTTCCCACCCCTTAGGATTAGTCAGAGGATCGCCAAACATCTCCAAAAAGAGCGATCGCAACAACTCCTCCGTTAACTTTATTGCCTGCTGGCGCTTGCGTCTTATTTCGTATGCTTTATCTAGTATTGCTGCAATGCGTTTTTGTTCTTCTAGGGGGGGTAGAGGTATTGTAAGCCTCAGTATATCTTTGGGATAAAGATGAATTCCTTTGACTAACTGTTTAATTTCATGTCTTGTTCTGCCATTTAACATCCAGTAATATGCAAAACTAGGGTCAAGAACTGATTTATTTACTCTGATTATGGTCCACTCCCCAGTAGCCAAAGCGTTTTTGACATTTTTGTCAGCTTTATAAATTTTTGTACCTACATAATCAGCGTTGTGGGCAGCATTAAGAATTAAAATATCCTCTTCATTTATCAATTTTTGTTTAAATTTGTCAACAAAGCTTTGATCAACATAGGATTCAAATAAGCCTTTAAATACTCCCTGATCCGAAATATCTTTAATTTTTAATACAGGATGACCACGGTAGCGTTGCTCATCTTTTGAAGGAGTTTTTCCATTAAAAACGCTTGCCACTTCAGAAATAGCAACCCTTGAAAATTCTTGCATCACCCCAACATCGCCTCCAACGCCTGTAAATCCTCTCTTATTTCATCTTCTAAAGACATCAACTGGTGCAAAATCACTCGGGGAGACTCATACTCCACCTCCTCATAACTTACCTGTTTATAACGATTAATAGACAAATCATAACCATTCGCCTCTATCTCCGACTTAGGCACAAAAAATGACTTAGAAGCGCGATTATTATCCCGATATACATTCCTTTGCTGCCAACACTTAATTATCTCTGGTATATCATTCTCCTCAATCGGCTGGCGCTTATCATCTAGAGAGTAGCCATCTGCCTCCATATCGTAAAACCACACTGCATCAGTGCCATTTTGCACTACTCCTAACTTAGTAAATATCAATACCGCCGTTGATACTCCTGCATAGGGTTTAAATACTCCTGACGGCATAGAAATTACCCCTTCTAACTTATGATGTTCTACTATTACTTGACGAATGGTTTTATGGGCTTTTGATGACCCAAATAATACTCCATCTGGCACAATTACCGCACCTCTTCCCCCTACTTTGAGTAGACGCAGAAACAAGGCTAAAAATAATAATTCTGTTTTAGTGGTATTAAATACCTTAGTTAGGTCTTTTGCTATGGTTGATTTTTCCACAGAACCCTTAAATGGTGGATTCGCTAAAATGAGAGTATAGGCTTCTTTCACATCTCCACTTTCTTCGGCGAGAGAATCTCTGGCTTCTATATCTGGGTCTTCAATACCATGCAGCATCAGATTCATACTGCCTATTCTCAACATGGTGGCATCGAAGTCAAAACCGTGGAACATTTCATTCATAAAATGTTCTCTGTTACCCGGCGCATTTAGTATATAGTTACCCTCATCATCCTTTTGACGGCGCAAATATTCTGAGACAGCTACTAAGAAACCTCCTGTACCACAGGCAGGGTCACAAATAATATCTTGGGCTGTTGGCGCCATAATTTCCACAATCATGTTAATAATGTGCCGTGGGGTGCGAAATTGCCCATTAGTACCTGCTGTAGTCAACTTAGATAGCATATACTCATATAAGTCTCCTTTGGTATCCCTATCTTCCATAGGTATTTGGTCAATTTGACTCACCACATTAGCTAGTAAGGCGGGATTAGAAATGAGAAAAACAGCATCCTTTGTATGGCGAGAATAGGAGGTATCGTTGGTATGACCTAGATTTTTAATTAGAGGGAAGGCTTTGTCTCTGACTACCTTTAACATAGTTTCTGAGTCGTCTAAGTTTTTAAAATAGGACCAGCGACAGTCTTGATTTTCTGGAGTGAAGGTAGGATTAGATATAGGTTTACCGAGACGTTGGGCTTTTCTTTCTTTAGCTAATTCTAAATCATCGAGGCGCTTGATAAACAGGAGGTAAGATATTTGTTCAATCACGGAGAGAGGGTTACTGATACCGTTATTCCAAAAAGTGGTCCACAGTTTATCTACTTTTGATTTTAACTCTCCTGTAATCATCGGCTTATCTTCTTTGTTGTCTTTTACTCGTACATAATTATCAAATTATAGCAGTAGTGAGAAGGTTAAGGTAATTTCAGTTTTTGCCGTCAATCTTGTAAGCGATCGCCCTTTTGAGTAATGAGCTTTGTAGGTTGGGTTGAGGAACGAAACCCAACAATTTACTTCGGTTATGTGTTGGGTTGCACTTTGTTTAACCCAACCTACTGTCTTATTACAAAGCTAGTAATGGTGCGTTACACTTCGTTAACGCACCCTACAATATCTGCGGCTGCGGTCACTGCTATAACTTATGTGTTGGGTTGCACTTTGTTTAACCCAACCTACTGTCTCGTAGGGTGTGTTAGCGCTGCAAGCGCGTAACGCACCAAATTATCTTCAGGAATTCAGCAGATATCTAGAGATGATGAGATTGAAAAATCATCAGCAGTATCTGTGGCGATCGCCCGAAGCGCTTTGTAGGTTGGGCCCTAATACTGCGTAGGTTTTGCCTAAATCCTCTGTGGAGACTGCAAGGGAGCGGGGAGCATGGGGCGGGGGACAAAGCCGAAAATCCTTCTGTTGAAGCTCCGGTCTCCCTGCTCCTCTGCTTGCCTCAAAGAAAAGTTAAAATCCAAAACCTACGAGGTATTGGGTTGGGTTGCACTTTGTTTAACCCAACCTACTAGTAATGGTGCGTTACACTTCGTTAACGCACCCTACAATATCTGCGGCTACAATATCTGCGGCGATCGCCCTCAATTTTGTAGGGTGTGTTAGCGCTGCAAGCGCGTAACGCACCAAATTATCTTCAGGAATTCAGCAGATATCTAGAGATGATGAGATTTAAAAATCATCAGCTTCCGTTATGTGTTGGGTTGCACTTTGTTTAACCCAACCTACTATCTAAATTGGCCAACAGGCGAGAATCAATTTTTAAGCGCGATCGCATTAATTCTTTAACTCATTACTCATTACTTATTACTTCAAAACTCAAAAAGGCGATCGCCAATTATTTAACATTGAAAAGATTTGATAATCTCTACAATTTTATCAGCTTGATCATCATTAAACATTCCATCTAAACCGGAGGGGTGATAATCAGTAAACGGGGATTCATAGAGTAATTCTGGTTCCATCACTCCGTGTTGAGTTAAACAGTCAATGATATTCTCTAGAAAATGTCTCTGATTAGCGCTAATCTGATTATCTTCTAACAACTCTCTAAAAGCTTCCTCAACCACAGTTTTATCTAATCCTACTAATTCTCGGATAAATAGTATGATATTCGGATTTTTCCCATAAACCTCCTCAAAACGTTCTTTTGTTTCAATTAATTGAGGATCATACAACATGGTTTCTAAACTTTTTAAATCAGACTCTGTTAAAGGTTGATTTCTTTGGATTTTAACGATGGGAGGAAAATCAAAATTATCTTCTATATAAGTCTCAACTCGTTTACGATATTGTTCACGACTAAAACCTGTTGGCTGTATAATCACTCTACCAGTTTCTAAAGGTCCTAATTTATCAGCAAAATCTGTATAGATAATTTCTTGTTCTTCCCTATCGATAAAACTAACTAAGTTACGTAAACTAATTCTCAAATCTTCTATTTTCTCTACAGTAACATCTAACCACCACTGTTCCCTTTGTACGGCGATAATTAAAGGCATTTGTTCATTTACTAGAGGAATAGTCTGTTTAACCTGTAAACGTGCCATTGAATCTTTGATTTTGTCTCTAAATATTGAAAAACTAGGATATTTATTAACTAAAGCTAGTTGTAAATTAATACAGATTACATCAAAACGTTTCGCCAATTCGTTTTCTTTGGGGAGAGAATCAGGCAAAGAAGCAAGAATATTATTAATATTGTCTATATCCTGCTTATCTAATTCCAGAAAGCGATCGCGCCTGGAAAACTCTTCTACTAATTGTAAATGGCGACGTATCAAAAAGTTTTCCCTCTCCATGCTGCTAACGTGTTGATGCAGATAATCTAAAAGGGAATTTCTCAACTCTTGAGAATTGGTATCTACTAAAGCTTCACTTAATTTAAGACGCAGTTTCACCAAACTAGTAGATAAGCTTTCTGGTGGTTTTGGGTCCTTTTCCACAATATTTTCATTAAAATAGTCGAAATTCCCACACAAATCAAAGACATAAAACTTTTCTTTCGGCTGATTAACACCAAATAAACCAGGACATAAACGGGTACCTCGTCCAATCATTTGATAAAATTTAACTAAGGAATATACAGGTTTAAAAAAGACCAGATTTAAAACTTCTGGTACATCTACCCCAGTATCAAGCATATCTACAGATACAGCTATAGTCGGTTCTTTGTTCAACTCAGAAAAGTCATCTAGTAAATTTTGTGCATAGGAGTTATGACTATCAATAACTTGAGCAAATTTACCTTGGTAATGGGGATAATTAGCATCAAAACGTTTAACTATATATTCTGCGTGGTCATGATTACGAGCAAATATAATAGTTTTACCTAGTCTATCTCCTCCTTCTATTTTTAATCCTTTTTCCATGAGTAATTCTAGAGTTTGGTCGATAGTACTTTTATTAAACAACCATTTATTAATCGCCGCTGCATCTACAGACTCTGGTAAATCATTACTATCTTCGTCTCTAAATTTCATCTCATATTGAGTTTTTTCTTCGGGAGAAAGATCTTCGTATTTTACTCCCTGACGTAGAAACTTAAAAGGTACATTAATCCCCTCAGGAGGTACTAAATAGCCATCGGCGATCGCATCTTCTAACTCATAGGCATAGGTAGGTATTCCTTCTTCCCTGTCAAACAGTCTATAGGTATCACGATGTACATCAGAACGAGGTGTAGCCGTCAACCCCACTAACAATGCGTCAAAATATTCAAATATTGCTTGATATTTTTGATAAATACTTCTATGTGCCTCATCTACTACGACTAAATCAAAATGTCCTGGACTAAATAAGCGTTCATTTTGGTCAAGAAAATTAATAGAATTAAAAATAGTTGGGTAAGTAGATAGAACCACATCAGCGCTTTGAACATCTCGATCTTGAGTCAGATTAACTACTGTAACCGTAGGCAAGTTAGATTTAAAGGCGCGAAAAGCTTGAGTAAGTAAAGCGTTGCGATCTGCCAAAAACAGCACTCTCTTGACCCAATTCGCTTGTTTTAGTACATCTATCAAAGATATAGCTACCCGAGTTTTTCCTGTACCAGTAGCCATAACTAACAAAGCCTTACGACGTTTTTCTCTATCAAAAGTATCAGTAATGCGTTTAATAGCTTCTATTTGATAACTACGTCCGGCAATTTCTGGTTTTGGCTTAACTAAAGATAACTTTTTGCGGCGTTGACGGCGAAAAATCAATCTCTCTAATTCATCTTGTTTATAAAAGCCTTGGATTTGACGGGGTGGATAGGTAACATCATCCCAAATCCAATATTCATAACCATTGGTATAGAAGATAACTGGACGTTGTTGGAACTTTTCTTCTAAACAATCGGCGTAGAGTTTAGCTTGATGTTTGGCATCAGTAGCGCTTCTACCACCGCTTTTTACTTCTACTATTCCTAAAGGTTTACCATTACTTCCCCACAATACATAGTCTACATAACCTTTGCCACTAGTATTAGGCATACCTGCTACTGGGTATTGTTGATAATTATCTTGATAAATTGGCCAACCTGCTTCTTTGAGAAGAATATTAACTAAGTATTCACAGGTTTCTGCTTCCTGATAGTCGTGGGTATCATCTACGGCCACATTTGTTTGTTTAATTGCGGCGATTTCTGCCTGTAAAGCTTGGATTTCTGCCTCACTTTTTTGATTGCGCTTTTTTTCTAGAGAAAGTTTAGTTTGTAATTCTTGAATTTCGGTAAGACTAAGATCTGTTTTTTGTGTTGATTCAGCAATTAAATTAGGATTAAATTGCAGATCTTTTGGTAGCTTCTTCCCATCTGGCGCGTAATAACGATATAACCAGTAAAGAAATTGAAAAAGTTCTTTAATAATGTGTAGGGCATCTTTTTGATTAATCGGTTGACTATCATGGGCTGCTATATTACCAATTTTATGAATATTGCGAACTTTGTCAAATATCCCAGGTTTGAGATTTTCTTTAAAAGTTTGTTCATGAATTAGGGAACCTAAGCTATCATCAGAGGGTCTTTCTAGATAAGCTTCATTGTCATAAAGCCACAGTACAGCTTGTTCTAGAGTATAGCGTGCATAAAAACAACAGGCGCGGGGGGATGATTTAGCGAGGGTTTCTACTTGGGTTGCGTGTTCAAAAAGTTCTTCAAAGTAGGGTTTTAGAAACTCAAAGTTAGATGACATATTTAGAGAATCAATATAATAGTTATACTTATAGTTCCCTAAATCTTTCTGTAAGCAACAGCAAAAAATTTAGAGGCGATCTCCCGAAGCGCTTTGTAGGTTGGGTTGAGGCAACGAAACCCAACATTTTACTTAGGTTATGTGTTGGGTTGCACTTTGTTTAACCCAACCTACTGTAGATAATCCCAGGTTTCTTAAAGAGGCTCAAAGCTAAACCGCGCACTATCATGGCGCGGTAGTTCATGATAAAATTAATTACTAGGGCTAACGTCGAAGGAAAGCTAACATTGTTAGGAATATGTTTGAAGATAACTTTGATAATACACAAATAAGCATGGATCTTAGAGAAAAGTTATTAAATGGAGATAAGAATGCTTTTGGAGTCTTAAGAAATTTAGTTTGCCCGCAAGAAAGTCAAAGAGTCAAAGTTGCTAAAACTAATGCCAGAATCAATCCTGAGTCAACCTCCAAATATATATCTTTATATGCTATCAAGAATCAAGATGAGCGATTAAGTATTGCCAAAATTGCTTATAATCATGATCGACAGGGTACTTTTAAGCATCTACATGAGTACAAAATTAATAATTTAGCAGAACAATTAACGGGTAAAAAGCAGTCATCAGTAACAGATACTTCTTCTAATCTGGAATTTCTCCCAGATAGTTATATTAGTAACGGCAATAATCAAAATTCAAGCCTAGAATTTCTGCCAGGTCAATTTGAAAACAAAACTGATAAAAATCAACAATCTCAATCTGAGTCTAAGTCTTCCGAAGAAACTAATCCAACAGAATTTTTACCGGATATTTATGCTCCCGAAACTAGCTCAAAATCTAGAGTAAATTTAGATTCTGTTAGTTTAGAAGCTAGTCAAGAATTACTCGAAGGATTGATGAATGGCAAAACGACTGCTTTTGATGAATTAAATAGATTATATCAACATCAAGAGCGAGTAGACATAGCTAAAAAAAATGCCCTAATTAATGGTAGTGCTACTATAAAACATTTACCTAGGTACGGAATCACTAGTCTCAAAGATATTATAGAAATTGCTAAATTAGCTAAACAAAGTGATAGTAAAACTAAAAAATTTTTAGATCAATGCAAAATTCCTGAAACAGATACAATTTTAGAACCAAGTATTTTAGATATTCATGGACCGACCCAAGAATTTATTAATAGCCTCATAAATGGAGAACCTCAAGCCTTTGTGGATTTATATAAAAACTATCCCAATGAATCTCAAAGAGGGTGTATTGCTCAAATTGTAGCTCAATCGGGAGAATTTGGGTTAGAGGGAGAACTAGCGGTTTTAGGCTATTTTGATAAATACAAGGTAAATAATCCAGAATATGTTTTTACCATAGCTAAAGTAATCGCTGAGTCAGGTAATAATACCATCACCAATTATGTAGATAAATTACCTTTGATGAGAGAGGATTATTTATCTAATGTTTTAGCGAGAGATATTAATAATAAAATTCTTGGAGAAATTAAACCATCTATCTATTTAATTCGGCGATTGCTACAGGGAGAAAAAATTGAGAATTTCCGCTATATTTATGGTGAGGAAATAGATAGATTTTATTTAGCTAAAAAAATCGCCTTGATAGATGGCATGATGATTAACGAGACTATTCAAGATTATCAACTGGATGATTCAGAAAAAAGATTTGAAATTGCTAAAATAGCTTTATCTACTAATGCAATTAATAAAAAGAGCAGATTCTCTCCTGATGCTTGGAAGATTAGGGAGATGTATCAACTTAGCTTCTGGCAATATAATGAACTAAGAGTACTTAAAAATTCTTTAGATTAAGCCTCCTTAAGTTCAATTAACAAAGCTTATTTCCTATTAACTAATCCTTAACAAAAATACTTCTTAGTTTTAAATTCTTTGCTAATCCTGTGCGTTTCTTAGGGGAGGCGCACTACAATTCGCCCATTCTCCTTATATCTTGCCAAACAAGGGCGCAAGCCTTGCCAAACAAGGGCGCAAGCCTTGCCAAACAAGGGCGCAAGCCTTGCCAAACA